>NZ_JAFLWU010000006.1:0-216877 GCF_017316265.1 Pseudomonas sp. Marseille-Q1929 | reverse complement strand
GCCCTGTCCCGCCCGCTGTATGAATGCATCCTCACCGGCGTGCCACCGATCCACAGCGGCATCGTGCACAACAATGTCTCGCGCCTGTCCAACCAGCGCAGCATTTTCCATTACGCCACCGACGCCGGCCTCACCACGGCGGCGGCGGCTTACCACTGGGTCAGCGAGTTGTATAACCGCACGCCCTTCCTCGCCGCCCGTGATCGTCATACCGACGACAAGGCGCTGGCGATCCAGCACGGGCATTTCTACTGGAATGACCACTACCCGGATTCCCACCTGTTTGCCGACGCCGAAAGCCTGCGCCGCACACACGCGCCGAACTTCCTCGTGGTGCACCCGATGAACATCGACGACGCCGGCCACAAGTACGGCCTCGACACTGCGCAATACCGCAACAGCGCGCGCTCGGCCGATATCATCCTCGCCGACTACCTGCAAGCCTGGCTCGACGCCGGCTACCAGGTGCTGGTCACCGCCGACCATGGCATGAACAACGACCGTTCCCACAATGGCCTGTTGCCGGAGGAACGCGAAGTACCGCTGTTTGTCCTCGGCGACGCGTTCAGCCTCGACGCCAACGCCGCGCCGAAACAGACCGAACTCTGCGGCACTGTCTGCGAACTGCTGGGCGTGCCCCACGACAAACCTGTGTGCCGGGAGCTGTTGAAATGACCCGTGGCAAATGGCTGGCGCTGTTGTGCCTGGTGCCCTTCGCATTGTTCTTTATCGTGTTCGAAATTGCCCCGCTGGTGTGGGTGCTGATCAACAGCCTGCAAACCGAAGAGGCCGGCTGGGGCGTGGAAAATTTTGTGCGCATCTTCAGCTCGAAGTTCTACCTGCAAGCGATCCAGTACAGCCTGGAAATCAGTTTCTACTCCAGCGTCTTCGGCATCATCATCGCCACGCTCGGCAGTTACTCGCTGCGCCGGGTGGACTCGCCGCTGCGCAACTTCGTCACCGCCTTCGCCAACATGACCAGCAACTTTGCCGGCGTGCCCCTGGCTTTCGCGTTCATCATCCTGCTGGGTTTCAACGGCAGCATCACCATCATGCTCAAGCAAGCGGGGATCATTCAGGACTTCAACCTGTACTCCAAGACCGGCTTGATCATCCTCTATACCTACTTCCAGATTCCGCTGGGCGTGCTGTTGCTCTACCCGGCCTTTGACGCGCTGCGTGAAGACTGGCGCGAGTCGGCCGCGCTGCTCGGCGCGAACGGCTGGCAGTTCTGGCGGCATATCGGCTTGCCGGTGCTCACGCCGGCCTTGCTCGGCACCTTTGTGATCCTGCTGGCCAATGCCCTCGGTGCCTACGCCACGGTGTACGCGTTGACCACCGGCAACTTCAACGTGCTGCCGATCCGCATCGCGGGCCTGGTGTCCGGCGATGTGTCCCTCGACCCGAACATGGCCAGCGCCCTGGCCGTGGTGCTGGTGGCGCTGATGACCGTGGTCACCGTGGTCCATCAACTGCTGCTCAAGAGGAGCTACCATGTCTCGCGCTGAAGCCGGCCCGGCCGCCCTCTACCATCGGGTGGTGGTGTGGCTGTTGTTTGCAATCCTCGTGCTGCCGCTGGTAGGCACCTTCGTTTACTCCATCGCCAGCAGTTGGTCGGCGACCATCCTGCCCGCCGGCTTTACGGTGAAATGGTACGTGCAACTGTGGAGCGACCCGCGCTTCCTGATGGCCTTCGGGCAGTCGTTGCTGGTGTGCGTGGGTGCGCTGATCCTGTCGGTGGTGCTGATCCTGCCGTTGCTGTTTGTGGTGCACTACCACTTCCCCAAGCTCGACGCGCTGATGAACATCCTGATCCTGCTGCCCTTCGCGGTGCCGCCGGTGGTGTCGTCGGTGGGCCTGTTGCAACTGTACGGTTCCGGGCCGTTGGCGATGGTGGGCACGCCGTGGATCCTGATCGGTTGCTACTTCACCGTGGCGTTGCCGTTCATGTACCGGGCAATCACCAACAACCTGCAAGCCATCAACCTGCGCGACCTGATGGACGCCTCCCAACTGCTCGGCGCCAGCACCTGGCAGGCGGCGATCTTCGTCGTGCTGCCAAACCTGCGCAAAGGCCTGATGGTGGCGCTGCTGCTGTCGTTCTCGTTCCTGTTCGGTGAGTTCGTGTTTGCCAACATTCTGGTGGGCACCCGCTACGAGACCCTGCAGGTGTACCTCAACAACATGCGCAACAGCAGCGGCCACTTCACCAGCGCCGTCGTGATTTCCTACTTCTTCTTTGTGCTGGTGCTGACCTGGGCCGCCAATATCTTGAACAAGGACAAAAGCCAATGAGCTTCGTCAGCGTCCAACACCTGCAAAAAGGCTACGCCGGCACGCCGGTGTTCAGTGATATCAACTGCGAGATCGCCAAGGGCGAGTTCGTCACCCTCCTCGGCCCATCCGGTTGCGGCAAGTCCACGCTGCTGCGTTGCATCGCCGGGCTGACCTCGGTGGACAGTGGGAAAATCCTGCTGGATGGCCAGGACATCGTCCCACTGAGCCCGCAGAAACGTCACATCGGCATGGTGTTCCAGAGCTATGCACTGTTTCCCAACATGACCGTGGAACAAAACGTCGCCTTTGGCCTGCGCATGCAAAAGGTCAACGCCGACGACAGCCACCAGCGCGTGCAGGAAGTGCTGCAACTGGTGGAACTCAAGGACCTCGCCGGCCGCTACCCGCACCAGATGTCCGGCGGCCAATGCCAGCGCGTGGCCCTCGCCCGCTCCCTGGTGACGCGCCCGCGCCTGCTGTTGCTGGATGAGCCGCTGTCGGCGCTGGATGCGCGGATTCGCAAGCACCTGCGTGAACAGATCCGCCAGATCCAGCGCGAGCTGGGGCTGACCACGATCTTCGTGACCCATGACCAGGAAGAAGCCCTGACCATGTCCGACCGCATCTTCCTGATGAACCAGGGCAAGATCGTGCAGAGCGGCGACGCCGAGACGCTGTACACCGCGCCGGTGGATGTGTTCGCGGCCGGTTTTATCGGCAACTACAACCTGCTGGACGCCGACAAGGCCAGCCTGCTGCTGCAACGCCCGATCAACAGCCGTATCGCCATTCGCCCGGAAGCCATCGAACTGAGCCGCAACGGCGAACTGGACGCGCTGGTGCGCAGCCACAGCCTGTTGGGCAACGTGATCCGCTACCGCATCGAAGCGCGTGGTGTGGAACTGGTGGTGGACGTGCTCAATCGCTCGGCCGACGACCTGCACCCGGATGGGCAACGCCTGGCACTTTCCATCGACCCAAGCGCCCTGTGTGAAGTAGCCTGACGCAACGTTTTATTTCAGAGAGCATGACGGATGGCATTGGTAATTTTCGATCTGGACGACACCCTTATCCACGGCGACTGCGCCACCCTGTGGAGCGAGCAGATGGGCCGCCTGGGCTGGGTGGACCCGGAGTCGTTCATGCGCAAGAATCATGAGCTGATGGCCGCCTACAGCCGGGGCGAACTCAAGATGGAAGACTTCATGGACTTCAGCCTGGAGCCGATGATCGGCCGCACCCCGGCGGAAATCGAACACCTGGTGGAGCCGTGGGTCGAGGACGTGATCGAGCCGCTGATCTACAGCGACGCCACCAAGACCATCGCCCGCCATCGAGCCAATGGCGACCGGATCCTCGTGATCTCGGCGTCCGGCGTCCACCTGGTCAAGCCGATTGCGGCGCGGATCGGCATTGATGAAGTGTTGGGGATCGAGCTGGACGTCAGCCATGGCGTGTACAGCGGGCGTACCGTGGGGGTGCTGACTTACCGTGAGGGCAAGATCACGCGCTTGCTGGAATGGTTGGAGCAGGAAGATGAGACGTTGGAGGGGGCGTATTTCTATTCGGATTCGCGTAATGACTTGCCGTTGTTGTTGAAGGTGGATCATCCGCAGGTGGTGAACCCCGACCCCGTATTGCGTGCCCATGCCGAGCAAGCCGGCTGGCCAATCCACCACTGGATCTGATCACCCTCCCCCTTGAATTGAAAACCCAATCAACTGTGGGAGCTGGCTTGCCTGCGATAGCGGTGTGTCAGATGAAGAATTCTTCACTGATGGACCGCTATCGCAGGCAAGCCAGCTCCCACATTGACTGCATTTCAAGTTGAAATCAGGTCAGGCTTTCATCGACCACCAACACAAGCTTCCCGGAAATCTGGTTGGTCGCCAGCTCGGCAAACGCCGCCTCGGCATCCTTGATCGGGAACGTCTTGGCCAATTGCGGGCTCAGGCGTCCTTCAACAAACAACGGCCACACATGCTGGCTCAAGTCACTGAGCAGATCCGCCTTGAACTGATCACTGCGGCTGCGCAAGGTCGAGCCCAGCAACTGCACGCGCTTGCCCAGCACTTGCGCCAGGTCCAGCTTGGCCTCGCGCCCACCCATCAAACCGATCAACACCCAACGACCGTCCAGGGCCAGCAGCTTGAGGTCCAGCGCCGCATAGTCGCCACCCACCGGGTCGAGGATCACATCGAACGGGCCGAAATCCCGCAACCCTTCTATTCCATCGGTTCGCACCACCCCGCCCTGGGCACCCAGTGCCTCGCAGTAGGCCAGGCGCTCGGCCGAGCCGACGCTGACCCAGCACGGGCTGCCAAACGCCTTGCACAGCTGGATCGCCGCCGAGCCCACGCCACTGGCGCCGGCATGCAGCAAGACTTTCTCACCGGGCTTGAGGGCCGCCAGCTGGAACAGGTTCAGCCACGCCGTGCTGTACACCTCAGGCAATGCGGCCGCTTCGAGCAGCGACAAGCCTTCCGGCACCGGCAGCACATGGCGCGCGTCCACCACCACCTCTTCGGCCATCCCGCCGCCGGCCAGCAACGCGCAGACGCGGTCGCCGACTTGCCAGGACGAGCCCGCGCCCACTTCGCAGATCACCCCGGAACACTCCAGGCCCAACACGGCGCTGGCACCCGGTGGCGGCGGATAGAGCCCCGCACGCTGTAATAAATCGGCGCGATTCAGGCCCGCTGCCGCCACACGAATGCGAACTTGGCCTACATCACAGGTAGGACTGGCTTCTTCCAACCACGCCACGTGACCGTCAACGCCTTGCAATGCTTTCACAGTGCCTCCATAGTGAGTCTGGACTGAGCCCGTAGCTGTATCGCCGGGCTTTTTGCATTATGCGACCGGACCATATGGAACCGGCTCCCTCAAAGACGGCCTAATATGCGTTATCAATTGCCCCCGCGTCGAATCAGCATGAAGCATTTGTTCCCCAGCACCGCACTCGCTCTTTTCATTGGTCTCGGCTTCGCGTCGATGTCGACCAATACGTTCGCAGCCAACAGCTGGGACAACCTTCAGCCGGATCGCGATGAGGTGATTGCCAGCCTTAACGTTGTCGAGTTGCTCAAGCGCCATCACTACAGCAAGCCGCCGCTCGACGACGCTCGCTCGGTGATCATCTACGACAGCTACCTCAAGCTGCTGGACCCGTCGCGCAGCTACTTCCTTGCCAGCGATATCGCTGAGTTCGACAAGTGGAAGACGCAGTTCGACGACTTCCTCAAGAGCGGCGACCTGCAGCCCGGCTTCACCATCTACAAGCGTTACCTGGACCGCGTCAAAGCGCGTCTGGATTTCGCCTTGGCCGAGCTGAACAAAGGCGTCGACAAGCTCGACTTCACCGAGAAGGAAACCCTTCTGGTGGACCGCAAGGACGCCCCGTGGCTGACCAGCACCGCCGCCCTCGACGACCTGTGGCGCAAACGCGTCAAGGACGAGGTGCTGCGCCTGAAGATCGCCGGCAAAGAACCCAAGGCGATCCAGGAACTGCTGACCAAGCGCTACAAGAATCAACTGGCACGCCTGGACCAGACCCGTGCCGAAGATATCTTCCAGGCTTACATCAACACCTTTGCGATGTCCTACGATCCGCACACCAATTATCTGTCGCCAGATAACGCGGAAAATTTCGATATCAATATGAGTCTGTCCCTGGAAGGCATCGGTGCCGTCCTGCAAAGCGACAACGACCAAGTGAAGATCGTGCGTCTGGTGCCGGCAGGCCCGGCGGACAAGACCAAGCAAGTGGCTCCGGCTGACAAGATCATCGGTGTGGCCCAGGCCGACAAAGAGATGGTCGATGTGGTCGGCTGGCGCCTGGACGAAGTGGTCAAGCTGATCCGTGGGCCGAAAGGCAGCGTGGTGCGCCTGGAAGTGATTCCGCACACCAATGCGCCCAACGACCAGACCAGCAAGATCGTGTCCATCACCCGTGAAGCGGTGAAGCTCGAAGACCAGGCTGTGCAGAAAAAAGTCCTCAACCTCAAGCAGGATGGCAAGGACTACAAGCTGGGCGTGATTGAGATCCCGGCCTTCTACCTGGACTTCAAGGCCTTCCGCGCTGGCGACCCGGACTACAAGTCCACCACCCGCGACGTGAAGAAAATCCTCACAGAGCTGCAGAAGGAAAAAGTCGACGGCGTGGTCATCGACCTGCGCAACAACGGCGGCGGTTCCCTGCAGGAAGCCACTGAGCTGACCAGTCTGTTTATCGACAAGGGCCCGACCGTGTTGGTACGCAACGCTGACGGCCGTGTCGACGTGCTGGAAGACGAAAACCCGGGTGCCTTCTACAAAGGCCCGATGGCGTTGCTGGTCAACCGCCTCTCGGCGTCGGCTTCGGAGATTTTCGCCGGTGCCATGCAGGATTATCACCGCGCGCTGATCATCGGCGGCCAGACCTTCGGCAAAGGCACCGTGCAGACCATCCAGCCGCTGAACCATGGCGAACTGAAGCTGACGCTGGCCAAGTTCTACCGGGTTTCCGGGCAGAGCACCCAGCACCAGGGCGTACTGCCGGACATCGATTTCCCGTCGATCATCGACACCAAGGAAATCGGAGAAAGCGCCCTGCCGGAAGCCATGCCGTGGGACACCATTCGCCCGGCGATCAAGCCGGCGTCGGACCCGTTCAAGCCATTCCTGGCGCAGTTGAAGGCTGACCACGAAACGCGCTCCGCCAAGGATGCCGAGTTCGTGTTTATCCGCGACAAGCTGGCCCTGGCCAAGAAGCTGATGGAAGAAAAATCCGTCAGCCTCAACGAAGTGGATCGTCGCAAGCAGCATGCCGACATCGAAAATCAACAGCTGGTGCTGGAAAACGCTCGCCGCAAGGCCAAGGGCGAAGACCCGCTCAAAGAGCTGAAGAAAGAAGATGAAGACGCGCTGCCAACCGAGGCGGACAAAACCAAGCCGGAAGACGACGCCTACATGGCTGAGACTGGCCGGATCCTGCTGGACTACCTGAAGATCAGCAAACAGGTGGCCAAGCAGTAAATGATGGCAATTTAATGTGACCGTTCCGCGAGCTGTCATCATATAGACATCATTCTGTCGTGAAATAAAGGACCGCTGGCTTACCGCCTGCGGTCCTTTTTTTTCGATCGAGATCGCCATGACCATGACCGAACAGCTGAATGCATTGGGCTCAATCCTGGCTCAAGGCAGTTTGCACAGCCTGTTCCAACCGATCATCTGCCTGTCCGAACGGCGCATCCTCGGCTATGAAGCCCTGAGCCGCGGCCCGTCCAACAGCCCGCTGCACTCCCCCGTCGCGCTGTTCTCGGTAGCCAGCCAGGCGGGGCGCCTCAGCGAATTGGAAATGGCCTGCCGCGAAAGCGCGTGCCGGCGCTTCAGCGAACAGAAGCTGCCGGGCATGCTGTTCCTCAATGTCTCGCCAGAATCCTTGATGGAGACCGCGCACCAGCCGGGGCGCACCCTGCAACTGCTGCGCGACTATGGCATTGCGCCAAGCCAGGTGGTGATCGAACTCACCGAGCAGACCCCCACCGACGATTTCGACCTGTTGCAAACCGCGCTGCATCACTACCGCAACATGGGTTTTTCGATTGCCCTGGATGACCTCGGCGCCGGTTATTCCAGCCTGCGCTTGTGGTCGGAGCTGCGCCCGGATTACGTAAAGATTGACCGGCACTTTATCGACGGCATTCATCAGGATGCACTCAAGCGCGAGTTTGTCGGCTCGATCCTGCAAATCGCCAAGGCGTCGCGCGCCCAGGTGATCGCCGAAGGCATCGAGTTGCCGGAAGAGCTGGCGGTGTTGACCGAGATGGGTGTGGACCTGGTGCAAGGCTATCTGCTCTGTCGCCCCCAGGAACATCCGCCGCAGGAAGCGCGCCTGATGCTACCCAAGCCCGACAGCGCCAACGTGGCCCTGAGCGACGAAGGCAGCGACCTCAGCGCCCTGCTCAACGAACAACCGGCGGTGGACCAGGACACCGCCACCGCCCAGGTCCTGGAAGCGTTCCGCCGCCAAGCCAACCTCAACTCCCTGGCGGTGCTGGACGGGCGCGGCCACCCGGTGGGCATCGTGCACCGGCATTCGCTGTCGGACGCGCTGCTCAAGCCGTTCGCCACCGACCTGTTTGCGCGCAAGCCCATCAGCCGCTTGATGAGCACCGATTTTCTCGCAGTGGAGTTGAGCCAGTCGCTGCAACAGGTCAGCCGCCTGCTGACCAGCCGCGCGCGGCAACGTATCGAAGAAGACTTCATCATCACCCTCAATGGCGATTACCTGGGCCTTGGCCGGGTGATCGACGTACTCAAGCTGATCACCGAGCTGAAAATCCAGCAGGCGCGCTACGCCAACCCGCTGACCTTGCTACCCGGCAACGTGCCGATCCAGCAATGCCTGACGCGGTTGCTGCAACAGCAGCGCGAATCGGTGATCTGCTACGTGGATATCGACAGCTTCAAGCCGTTCAACGATATCTACGGCTACGGGCGTGGGGATGAGGTGTTGTTGTGCCTGGCACAGTGCCTGAACGATCGGGTCGATCCCAGCCGCGACTTTGTCGGGCATATCGGCGGCGATGATTTTTTGCTGGTGCTGGGGCCGCAGGATTGGCGCAAGCGCCTCAATCAACTGCTGGATGACTTCCACACCCAATGTCGGCGTTTCTACCGCGCCGAGCACCTTGACGCCGGCTGCTTCGTGGCACTGAACCGCCAGGGCGTGCGCCAGGAGTTTGCCTTGTTGTCGCTGTCCATCGGCGTGGTGCATTTGTATCCACAGGCCTGTGGACAACTCGATGCCAGCCAGTTGGCAGAGTTGGCGTCGCAAGCCAAGCACCATGCCAAGGACGTGGCCGGCTACAGCATCCACGTGATCGACAGCATGGACGCAGTGCCGCAGGTCTAGGCCTCGGCCGACTCCGGGTACTCGTACTCGAACACCCGCACCACTTCCGACGCGTGCCAGGACGCGGCGGCCACGCCGTCGGACGGCCCGCTGAAGCGCCCCAGGCGCTCCACGCATTCAAAAAAGCCGGTGCGCGGCAGGCGGCTGGCGCCCTGGCTGATCACCAGCGAACTGCGCAACGGCTGCTCGGCCTTGGCGTCCAGCGCCGCCAGGTGTTCCAGCGCGGCGGCCAGGGTTTGCATGGCCGGCGTGGGGAACTGCAAGCGCTCCAGCAACGCGCGGTACGTCAGCAGATGGCGCTGGCGGCGCGCCTGGTCCAGTTCGTTGAGTAACCCATCCCAGTGTTGACGGCTGATACGTAGGCTCAAGATTCATCCCTCCAACCTGCAACGCCCAATTCCCAGGCCAGGCTGCGGCTGATCGCGGCATCCGGCTGGCGTTCACCACTTTCGATCAATCCAAGGTACGACGGGCTGATGCCCACGGTGCGGGCCAGCGTCTCAATCGCCAGGCCCTTGGCTTCGCGCAAGCCGCGCAGGTCTGCGAGCGGGCGCAAGTCCTGGGCCGGTGCGGCTTGGGCAGGAGAAACAGGAGGAGGTGCTGCAGGTTGTTGCTGACCGGCAGCTTTTAGCAGCGCCTGGTACTGGTCCCATGGCAACACCGCGTACTCGGGTGCGCCATCGCGTGAAATTATCTGAATATCCATGACTGCCCCGTAGGATAACAACACTTACTAAGTAAGCTCTTTCCTTAGGAGTGTAATCCTAACAGTCACAAAGGTCGTAGGGGATATAACCATCATTGGTTTTTTTGCGGGTTTTCCCGGGCCAGCAGCGCAGGCGTCGCAGGCAGCCGCTCAACCACCGCGAGCTTTTCCGGGCGCTGTGCCTCACGCCAGGCGCGAAAAGCGCTCAGTTCGCCGTCCAGGGTCTTCATGACCCATGCCAGCACGGCAATGTCGTCGAGCATGCCAAACATCGGGATAAAGTCCGGGATCGCATCGATCGGGCTGAGGAAATACATCAGGCCCGCCACTACTGAGATTAGGGCCTTGGGGCTGATGGCCCGGTATTCGCCGCGCCAGTAGGCCAGGCACAAGGCCTGGAGCAACTTGAGATCATCCTTGAGCTTGCCCAGGCGGTTGCCCTGGCTTGAGCCCTTGGCGGCGACCGCGAAGAGCAGCGTAGGCAAACGCCCACGGCCCAGCAGACGTGCCGCCATGGGCAGGAAGCGGGTGAAATTGAAGGGTGGTTTCATAGGTCACTCCAGTTCCAGGCGAACAGAAATGTTATCCACACAAATTGTGGATAACCTTGTGAACAGAGCCTGTTTTGCAGGCTGAAAGCCCCGTATTACAAGGCTTTCAGTCAGATCGGGCATTTTTTGCGCACATAAAAAAAACCCAATATTTCATTGACTTGATGTTGCTGTGCGACTACCCACACCGGGACGTTATATCAGACTGTTGCCCGCTGCAGACGTTCGCTCGGATCTGCCGGTGGCTTTGATGTGGGAGCGGGCTTGCTCGCGAATGCGGTCTGTCAGTCACAGATATATTGTCTGACCCACCGCTTTCGCGAGCAAGCCCGCTCCCACAGGGATAAATATGCACCTCGCAGAAACAACAACGCCCCGTCGAGACGGGGCGTTGTGTGTTCAGGCGCCGATTACTTCTTGGCGGCTGGTGCAGCAGGTGCCTCAGGGGCTTCAGCCTTGGCTGGGTCCTTGATGGCCAGCAGTTCCAGGTCGAATACCAGCACCGAGTTGGCTGGAATCGCCGGGCTCGGGCTCTGCTCGCCGTAGGCCAGGTCGGAAGGAATGTACAGCTCGACCTTCTCGCCCACGTGCATCAGTTGCAGGCCTTCGACCCAACCCGGGATCACACCGCTGACCGGCAGGTCGATCGGGCTACCGCGATCCACGGAGCTGTCAAAGGTGGTGCCGTTGGTGAGCTTGCCGGTGTAGTGAACAGTCACCACGTCAGTCGGCTTAGGCTGTGCGCCGTCGGCTTTCTTGGTGATCTTGTACTGCAGACCGGAAGCGGTGGTAACGACGCCGTCTTTCTTGGCGTTGTCTTCGAGGAACTTCTTGCCGGCGGTTGCCGACTCTTGGCTCATCTTGGTCATGCGTTCTTCAGCACGCTTTTGCAGTGCGGCAAACGCTTCAACCAGTTCGTCGTCTTTGAGCTTCTGCTCTTTCTTGCCGACGGCGTCTTCGATGCCTTGGGCTACTGCTTTGGAGTCCAGGTCATCCATGCCTTCTTGGGCAAGGCTCTTGCCCATGTTCAGGCCGATGCCGTAGGAAGCTTTCTGCGCCGGGGTTTTCAGCTCTACGCTGGTCTGCGAATCACAACCCGCAAGTACCAGGCTAACCAGGGCCACCGCCGCCGCCAACCGATGCTGTTTCATGCTATTTCCTTGTTCATGCGCCTAAAGGGCATTCGAATAAAGTCGCGAGCTTATCAGGCGGCCACGACCAATGGCTACCGGCATGTGAGCCACAAACTTGCGATAAGTTCACGTGTTTAAAAGCATTTTCATTCATGATGAGGGCCCGCGAAGGATCGCGGGACCGCCTGTTCCGGGCTCATGGCCACTTGCCGCACCTGTGGCGTAGTGGCATAACAACGCGACAACTCGACAAGGATAGTTATCTTGCGCATTTTTTCCCGTGTTTTCCTGCTGATTCTCGCGGCACTGGGGCTGATCCTGGCCGTGGTGCTCTATTACATCGTCAACCCCAGGCTGCCGGACTACGTGGCCGTGCAGCAGGTGCACTATGGCAATCAATGGAGCGCTGCCGACCGCCAGACCTATTACTTCACGCCCCAGGGCACCCAGGTCAAAGGCCTGCACTACGACTGGTTCACCGCCCTCGAACTGCCGTTTTCCGAGCAGCGTTTCGCCACGCCCGAGTACCTGGCACGCTTCGGCTTCCTGGTGGACCCCAAGCAAGTCGCCACCGCGCAAAACCCCGGCAACCTGCCGGTGGGTTTCGCCCGTCACAAGAATGACGGCAACCGTGCCGAATACCTGGACATCACCTGCGCCGCCTGCCACACCGGCGAGCTGCATTTCAACGGCCAGGCCCTGCGCATCGACGGCGGTTCGGCCCAGCATGTGCTGCCGTCCAGCGTACCGACCCTGCGCGGTGGCAGCTTCGGCCAAGCCCTGGTCGCCAGCCTCACCGCCACCTATTACAACCCGTGGAAATTCGAGCGTTTCGCCCGCCAGGTCTTGGGCGATCGCTACGACGCCGAGCACAGCCAACTGCGCCAGGACTTCAAGCAGTCGCTGAACACCTTCCTCAAAGTCGCCTGGAACGACACCCACCGCGGCCTCTACCCCACCCAGGAAGGCCCCGGCCGGACCGACGCGTTCGGCCGCATCGCCAATGCCAGCTTCGGCGACGCGATCTCCCCAGAGAACTATCGCATCGCCAACGCACCAGTGGACTACCCACAGTTGTGGGATATCTGGACCTTCGACTGGGTGCAATGGAACGGTTCGGCCCAGCAACCCATGGCACGCAATATCGGCGAAGCCCTCGGCGTCGGTGCCACCCTGAGCTTTTTCGACAGCGCCGGCCAACCCCTGCAAGGCGACGCGCGCTATCCCTCCAGCGTGCGCGTGCGTGACCTCAACCTGATCGAAGAAACCCTGCAACGCCTCAAGCCACCGACCTGGCCCGAAGACCTGTTCGGCGCGGTGGACAAGCCCCTCGCCGCCCAAGGCCGCGCACTCTTCGCCGAAAACTGCGCCGGCTGCCATGTGCCCAGCGTCACCGAGGAAAACGGCCGCCCGGTGCAGCAACTGAAAATGCTCCCGGTGGACTACATCGGCACCGACCCCGGCACCGCCAACAACATCGCCGACCAGCGCTACGACCTCAGCGCCCTGCAATGGGACCCGGCCGAACTGGCCCAGCTGAATGTGCAACTGCACCCCACGCCGAGCGAACCCCTGGACCTGAAAAAAATGTCCGTGGCCAAGGGCCTGGCCTACGTCACCGCCTTCGTCGAAGAACACGCCTACCGCGCCGCCGGCGTCACTCCGGCCGAGCGTCCGCGCCTGGACGGCTACGGCCTGCCCATCGGCGTGCGCGAGTTGCGCGCCTACAAGGCACGGCCACTGGCCGGTGTGTGGGCCACGCCGCCGTTCCTGCACAACGGCTCGGTGCCGACGATCTACCAATTGCTGTCGCCCCAGGACGAACGCAGCACCACCTTCTATAAAGGCACCTTCGACTACGACCCGCGCCACCTGGGCTTTCAGACCGGCGCGTTCAAGAATGCCTTCCTGTTCGATACCAAAATCACCGGCAACCACAACAGCGGCCACGAATTCCGTGCCGGCCAGCGTGGCAATGGCGTCATCGGCCGTGGCTTGCTGCCACAGGAACGCTGGGCGCTGCTGGAATACCTCAAAGTGCTGGGCGGCCCGCTGGAGCAACAACTGCCATGATGATTCGATCCCCCTACGACCGCCCTTCCCTGCTCGCGCGCCTGTGGCTGCGCATCGGCGCCTTTCTCGGCAAGACGCTCCTGTGGCTGGTGGGCCTCGGCCTGCTCGGCTGGCTGGGTGCCAGCGCCTGGTACGCCTGGCAACACAGTGGCCCGGTGTCGCCGGATGAGCAGATTCCGGCAGGCGAAGCCGCCATGACCCAAGGCATCATCCAGACCGCGGTGCGCATCGTTGACCAGCACCGCGAAGGCACGCGCTATCTGCGCGATGCCCACGCCAAGGCCCATGGCTGCGTGAAGGCCGAAGTCAGCGTGCTGGCGGGCCTCGACCCGGCGCTGCGCCAAGGCGTGTTCGCCGAACCGGGCAAGACCTGGCAGGCGACGATGCGCTTGTCCAACGGCAACGCCTACCCGCAATTCGACAGCATCCGCGATGCGCGCGGCATGGCGCTCAAGCTGCTGGATGTGCCGGGCAAGCAACTGTTGGCCGACCAGCAAAGCCGCAGCGAACAAGACTTCGTGATGTTCAGCCACCCGAACTTTTTTGTCAGCGATGTGGCGGAATACGCGCAGAACATCGGCGCCCAGGCGGATGGTAAAAAGGTGCTGGCGTTCTTCCCCAAGGTCGACCCGCGCAGTTGGCAAGTGCGGCACCTGTTTATCGCCCTGGCCACCCTGGCGCCCGCACCGGCCAGCCCGACGCAGACCACGTATTTTTCCGTCTCGCCCTACAAGTTCGGCGCGGCGAATGCCAAGTTCCGCGTCGCACCCGATCCGCAAAGCTGCCCGCAATACGTCCTGCCGAAACAGAACCAGGACCTGCCGAACTTCCTGCGCAGCGCGTTGAATCAGCAACTGTCCACCGACCGCGTCGCGGCCTGTTTTGTGTTGCAGATCCAGCGGCAAAACCCACAGAAGTTCATGCCGATCGAAGACACCAGCATCGAATGGAAAGAGAGCGACGCGCCCTACGAGACCGTGGCGAAAATTCGCATTCCGGCGCAGGATTTCGACACCCCCGAGCAGAACCTGGCGTGCGACAACCAGTCCTTCAACCCGTGGTTCGGCGTTGCAGAACACCGTCCCATCGGCGGCATCAACCGGTTGCGCAAAGCGGTCTACGAGGCTGTCAGCGATTACCGCCACAGCCGCAACGCGCCTTAATTCGAGGGGAACAGGCGCTCGGCAATAAAGTCCACGAACACGCGGATTTTCGGCGACAGGTGACGGCTGGACGGCCACAACGCCCAAAACTGTCCCTGATCGCTGCACTGCTCATCCAACACGCTGTGCAGGCGCCCCTGGGCCAAGGCCTCGCGGGCGAGAAAGTCCGGGACAAAGGCAATGCCGTGCCCATCGACGGCGGCCATGAGCATGGCTTCCATATTGTTCAGGGTCATTGCGGTGGGCAGGCTTAGCCCGGTGAATGCGGGGTCGGCGGCCAGGGTCCAGTCCATGATTTTGCCGGTGGTGGCAAACCGGTAACGCAGGCAGGCGTGGTGTTCCAGATCCTTCACCACCAACGGCCGGCCATGGCGCTGGAAATACGCCGGCGACGCACATAGCAGAAACCTGAACGGCCCCAACCGGCGCGCCATCAATTTCGAATCCGCCAGGCCGCCGCTGCGGATCGCCACATCGATACCCTCCTCGATCACATCCACCAGCAGGTCGTTGAAATCCAGCTCCAGCTCAACCTCCGGGTAAGCGCTGCGGAACGCCGCCATGTGCGGCATCAGGAAGCGATAACCAATGGTGGGCAAACTCACCCGCAACTTGCCACGGGGTTGCTGGACCACATGGGAGAGCATGGCCTGCGCGTCCTGCAAGTCATCGAGGATTTTGCGACAGCGCTCGTAAAACAATTGCCCCTCCGCCGTCAGGCTGACTTTACGCGTGCTGCGCTGCAGCAGCCGTACATTCAGCGACGCTTCCAGCTTGGCGACGTTTTTACCGACTGCCGACGCCGAAATCCCCAGGCTCCGCGCCGCCGCGACAAAACTGAGGGCCTCTGCCGTTTTAACGAAGGAAATCACACCACCCAGGCTGTCCATTGATCCATTACGTCCTTTTTGTCCGCTATCAGTGGAAGGTAAGCCTGTTTATCTACGATTGCATCCTGAATAGATTAATCAGGACTTCAACTGGACGATAAAGGACGGATGCCATGCACCCCCATCGCTACACCATCCTCGCGGCGATTTGCCTGGCCGCACTGGTCTTGCCGATGAGTTTTACCGGCGGCGCCGTGGCCACGCCGTTCATTGGCCGGGCCTTTGACGCCACACCCACTGAACTGACGTGGATCACCAATGCGTTCATGCTCAGTTTCGGCAGCTTGCTGATGGCCGCAGGCACCCTCGCCGACCGCTATGGGCGCAAGCGTTTGTTCATTGGTGGCATGGGCTTGTTTGCCGGCGTCTCCCTGTTGCTGGCGGTAGCGCCCAGCGTATTCTGGCTGGACCTGCTGCGCGGCGCCCAAGGCATCGCCGCTGCTGCCGCGTTGGCCGGCGGGACGGCCGCGCTGGCGCAGGAGTTCGACGGCCATGCGCGCACGCGGGCGTTCAGCCTGCTGGGCACCACGTTTGGCGTCGGCCTGGCGTTCGGGCCGCTGCTGTCGGGGGTGCTGATCGAGTGGATGGGCTGGCGCGGGATCTTTCTGTTTACCGCGCTGCTGGCGCTGGTGTCCCTGGTGTTTGCCGTGCCGAACCTGCGCGAAAGCCGCAATCCGCACGCCCAGCATCTGGATATACCCGGTGTACTGGCGTTCTCGGCTTTGTTGATCGCCTTCACCAGCGCCGTGATCCTCGCCCCGGGGCGCGGCTGGAACGCGCCGTTGATCCAGGCATTGCTCGTTGTGTCGGTGGCGCTCGCCGGGGTGTTTGCCTGGGTGGAAACACGCGCCAAACAGCCGATGCTGGAGCTGCGGCTGTTGCGTTTTCCGCGCTTTGTCGGCGTGCAGATCCTGCCAATCGGCACCTGCTACTGCTTTATCGTGTTGGTGGTGCTGCTGCCGATCCGCTTTATCGGCGTCGAAGGCCTCAGTGCCTTCGACGCGGGGCTGCGCATGCTCGCCTTGTCAGCCCCCATGTTGCTGGTGCCGATGCTGGCGGCGTCTTTGACCCGCTGGGTGTCGGCCGGGCGCCTGTGCACCGTAGGGTTTTTGCTTGCCGCCGCTGGCCTTTATCAGTTGAGTACCCTCCCCGCCGACGCACACGGTCAACTGATTGCCGCCCTGCTGCTGATCGGCTTGGGCACGGCGGTGCCGTGGGGCTTGATGGATGGCCTGTCGATCAGCGTGGTACCCAAGGAACAAGCGGGCATGGCGGCGGGGATTTTCAACACCACCCGCGTGGCCGGCGAAGGCGTGGCGCTGGCGATTACCGTGGCGGTGTTGAGTGCGCTGGTGGCCCATCACTTGAGCCTCGACAGCAGCCTGGCGCCGGAAGCGCTGTCACGGGTGGCGCAACACCTGGTCATGGGTGATCTGCAACAGACGGGGCAAATTCCCACAGCGACACTGCGCGCAGCCTACACCGCCGGGTTCAATACCTTGTTGCAAGTGCTGGCGGTGTTCACCGCGCTGACGGCGGTGATCGTCTATCTCTTCCTCGGGCGCCAAGAGCCTGAACGGCGTAAAGACTGCGTAACAATCAACCCGGCGCCGTAAGGATTGCGTCGCCTCTATTGAGGCACTTTCACCGCACCTCTACGGTGAACACCTACTCCATCACGTAGGAATTCACCGTGGAAAGTTCAACCCTCGGCATGCTCGTACTGACCCTGATCGCCGTCTTCGGCACCGCCGCCTTTTGCTTCGAGCACCTGGCCACGCGCCAGCCGCGCAAGAAAAAAGCCAAGTAGCCGTCAGGCTTTGGTATCGGGCGTCGGTTCGCTGATCACCAGCTCCTCGGGGATCTCATCCACCCGTGGGTCGAGCACGGCCCCCATCGGATGTTCAGGCATGGCCACGTGATGCAACGGCGCGCCTTCGACGAGGTATTCGCCGGTGACTTTTTTCGGCTGCACCCGCCAGATCAATAGCAGCGCGCAGGCCGAGAACAGCATGTAGAACGCGCCGTGCCCGTAGCTGTTCATCAACGCGCCGCTGAGCATCGGCCCCAGGCTGGCACCGATGCCGTGGGTGGCCAGCATCATCGCGCTCAACGGCACACGTCGCGGTTGTTCGACGTTGTCATTGGCCAGCGCCACCGCCAACGGGTAGAGGGTGAACAGCAGCAAGCCGCTGAGAAAACCGAACACCAGCAGCAGTGCATAGGGCAGTTGCACCAGGCCCCACAGCGGAATCACCACCAAGCCCAAGGCCAGGGCGCACGCGCGAATCAAGCGCGAGCGATCAATGCGGTCCGACAGCCAGCCGATGGGCCACTGGCCGCACAGCCCGGCAAAAATCGACACCGCGACAAAGGTACTGGCCTCGGCGGTGCTCAAGCCGTTGCGCGTGGCGAACACCGGGGCCAGCGCATAGAACGCGCCGACCATCAGGCCGGTGACAAACACCGTGGTCAGCGCCTGGGGCACCCGTCGCCAGAAAAACCCCACTTCCAGCGGCGCCGCTACCAGCTTGGCCGGGTGCAGGCGCTTGGTCATGGTCACCGGCAACAGGCACGCGGCAAAGCAGATCGCGACGATGATCAGCGGCTTGAAATCCAGCTCCGGGCGCCAGATCAACACGCCCTGCCCCAGCATCAGGCCCAGCGACACCGCCACCATGTACCCGGCGAACACCGCGCCGCGCTGGTTGTTTTCCGCCTGCTCGTTGAGCCAGCTTTCGATGACCATGTACTGGTTCATCATCACCAGGCCCATCACAAAACGCAGCGCCAACCAGAATTCCAACTGCTCGAACAGCACATGCAGCAGCACGATGATGGTGGCGACGCCGGCGCACGCCACATACGAACGCACATGCCCGACCCCGGCAATCATGCGGTGGCCAAACTTGGCGCCACACACCATGCCGCCGTAATACGCCGCCGTCAGCGCACCGATCCAGACCTCGTTGATACCCTCGCTGCTCAGGCGCAGGCCGATAAAACTGAAAAACAGGCCGTTGCCGGTGAGCATCAGAATGGTCGCGCTGTACAGCGCGGGAAAGGTCAGGAAAGTCAGGTTCATGATGGCTCAGAGAGGGTTGTTCAGGCGGCTGGCATGGGCCAGCAACCATTGGCGAAAACTGCGCGCCGCCGAGGGCGGGTTGCGGTGATGGGGTTGCATCAGGTGCAGGCGACCACGGCTGTGCATGGTGTGGGGCAAGGCCATTTGCAGGCGCCCGGCGTCCAGTTCGCCGGCGAGCAGGCTCTTCCAGCCGAGGGCTACGCCGTGCCCCATCACCGCCGACTGCATCAACAGTTGATAGCTGTTGGTGCGCAACGCATGGCGCGGGGTGTGATAGTGGGCGTCGGCGTCGGCGAACCAGTCGGTCCAGGTCAGCCAGTCGTGGTAGTGGTCTTCGACGATCAGCAAGGTGTGGCCGTGCAGCAGGTGTTGCACGTCGTGAATCGGGCCGTGGCGCTCTATATAAGCCGGGCTGCACACGGTGATGACCTGTTCGTTGTCGAACACCGGCGACAGCTCCAGGCCGTGGGGCGCGGGCAGTTCGTCGAGGTGGTAGAACAGGCCCAGGTCATATTCGCTGACATCCAGGTGGCTGGGGCTTTCGCTGCACAGGATGCGGATGTCCAGGTCCGGGTGTTCGCGCTGGAAGTCCGGCAGCAAGCCGGCCAGCCAGATGGAACTGATGGTCGGCGTGCTGGCCAGGGTCAACTGGCGGTCGGCACCGCGCCGGCGCAACTCGGCGGATTCACGGTCGAGTTCGCGCAGTAGACGCTGGATCGTGCGGAAATAGCGCACCCCGGCCGGCGTGAGGCTAAGGCCCTGGGCCAAGCGATAAAACAAGGGGCGGGCGAGATCTTCCTCCAGGCGTTTGACCTGGCGGCTGACCGCGCTTTGGGTCAGGTTCAGTTCATGGGCAGCCTGGGTAAAGCTCAAATGACGGGCGGCCGCTTCGAAGGTCTGCAAGCAATTGAGCGGAGGAAGATCGACGTTTCGGCGCGACATGAAGGATTCCAATGGCAGAGACAGGCCCGGGTTGCCCCGGGCCCGCAGAGATCACGTTGGCAGGCATCCTGCCAGTTGCTCACTCACAGCGCGACCCTGGCCACGCGTTTGCTCCACTGGCGGCGATGTTCCAACTGGCCATTTTCCCAGGCAACCTGCTCGGCTTCGACGTAGAACCACTCGGCGTCGGCGCTCACGCTCAGGCGGCTTTCCACCTCAACCTTCCATTCATCGCGGCCAACCCGGTAGTGCCACTCGATATCGGCGCGGGTGGACAACGGGTCCCAGGGCAAGGTGCGGTATTGCTCGGTGCAACGCTGGTCGACCGCCAGGCCGTGGTCGGTAAAACGCACGGAGCCCAGGTCGTCTTCGATCTTCACGCAGACCTCGCCACTGCCCACGTCTTCGATCAAGGTGCGCTTCGGCGCAGCGGCGCGCAGCACTTCCATGGCGACCGGGGTGGCGGCTTGCGGCGCTTCGAACGGGCACGCCACCGCCTCACCGGTAAACACCGGCAGTTGCAGGCTTTGCAGGCCGGGCAACACGGTCAGGGTGGTCAGTTCGCGACTCGGCCACAGCAACGGGAAACTCGCGGTGCTCAGGGCCAGGCGCAAACGGTAGCCGGCCGGGATGCGCGTGCCGATGTGGTCGAGGTTTAATTGCACGTCCATTGCCTCACCGGGGACTACGGGTGAAACATGGGAAAAGTCCTCACGAAGCGTGAGATTGAGCACGCCGTAACTGATCTGCGTGACCTGCCCGTCCGGCGCGATGGCATTCAGGCGTGCGACCAGTTGCCCACAGGCGGTGTCACTGGCCAGGCGCAATGTGAGGCGCGCATCGCCAAGCAACGCGAGGGGTTCGCTCAGCGGCTGGGAGTCGAAACACAGCGAATTGGCATCATCACGGCGCTGATCCGTAGGGCCGTCGGGGCCAAACCAGATGGCACAGTATTCGCCCTGGTGCAGGCCGGTGGTCAACGGCGAACAGATACTGCGCGCGGCGGCCAAGGGTGCTGCGCCGGGGTTGAGACCGTCGGCACCAAGGCTGAAATCGGTCCATTGCACCTGCGGATCAGGCCACCCCGCCGTCTGCACCCAGATGCCTGGTCGCTCGGCGTAGCTGCCCTGTGGTGGCAGAACATCCTGTAAGTAAAAGGTGCAGGCTGCGTCATCCATCACCCCATTATCGATGCCTTTCAGCCAGTGATCCCACCAGCGCTTGGCCTCTTGCAAGAAGCCGATGGCCGGATTCGGCACGGCGAAGTGTGGGTATTTGTGAATCCATGGGCCGATCATGGCTTTCTTCGGCCCCGGCAGGTGTTCCATCAGCCGTGAGACCGTGTTGCGGTAGGCATCGCCCCAGCCGCCCACCGCATACACCGCCGCCTTGATCTGCGAATAGTCCTCGCACACCGAGCCGTGGCGCCAGTAATCATCGCGGGTCTGGTGGTGCAGCCAGGTTTCGGCGAGCAGCGGCATGGCGTCCAGGCGTTGCTGCCAGAGGGTTTTCCATTCATCGCCGACCAGCAGTGGATCGGGCACGGCGGCGCTGAAGTTGAGCATGGTCGCGGCCCAGCCGAAGTTCTCCATCAGCAGGTTACCGCCCTTGTAATGGATGTCGTCGGCGAAGCGGTCATCGGTGGAACACAGGGTGATGATCGCCTTCAGCGCCTCGGGCTGGCGCGCCGCGACTTGCAGGCCGTTGAAGCCGCCCCAGGAGATACCCATCATGCCGACGTTGCCGTCGCACCAAGGCTGCTGGCACAGCCAGTCGATGACTTCGAGGGCGTCGTCCTGTTCCTGCAACAGGTATTCGTCGGCCATCAACCCTTGGGATTCGCCGTTGCCGCGCATGTCCACACGCACGCACACATAGCCTTGCCCGGCCATCCATGGGTGGGTCAGCGCATCCCGCACAGCGGTGCCGTCGCGCTTGCGGTACGGCAGGTATTCAAGGATCGCCGGGAAGGTTTGCAGGCCGGCGACTTCCGGCAGCCAGATGCGCGCGGCCAGTTGGGTGCCGTCCTTCAGGGGGATCAGGCAGTGTTCGATTTCACGGACCGTGTAGGCAAATTCGGTAACGGTTTCCATCGGTAACTCCACACTTTTATTGCGAACAAACGGCTCCCCCGCGCTCTCTGGGGAGCGCGTGAGGAGACACACAGGTTTCTGGATTTAGCGGGCGAACTCGGCGACGGGGCTGGCACCGCGCAGCTCGGGATCGGTGGCCGGCTTGAGGTTTTTCACATCGAGCAGCGCCGGGTTTTTCAGCCAGAAGATCAGCGAGGTACTGGCCAGCAGCACCAGGATCATCCCCGGCAAACCGCCGAGATTGGAGAGCATCTTCACCCCGTCGATGCCGATAAACGACACCATCACCCACGACACCGTACCGATGATCACGCCCCAGACAATCTTCAGCATCGGGTTGCCGTCGAGGTCGGAATCGGCGGTCACGCCCTTGCTGCACAGGTTGGCGATCACGTCGGTGCTGGAGTCCGCCGCAGTGACAAACGAGATGAAGGCGACAAACAGCAGGAACGCGATCATCAACCCGCTGGCCGGCAGTTGCTGAAACATCTGGTACAGCACGTGCTCCACGCCCTGCTCGTTGAGCACGCGGTTGAGGCTGCCATCGCCGAGCGCATCGAAGTACAGGCTGGTGCCGGAGAAGATGCAGATCCACACCGCCGTGAACAGCGCCGGAAACAGCATGTTGATGTGGATGAACTCACGCACGGTGTAGCCGCGGCCGATCTTGCCGAGGAACAGCGCACTCACCGGCGCCCAGGCAAACCACACCGACCAGTAGAACACCGTCCAACTCTGCGGCCAGGTGTCGCCACTGGCAGCGCCGGTGAACAGGCTGCGGCTGAAGAAGGTGTCGAGGTACACGCCGAGGGATTCGACGCCGAGGCTGAACATGTACAGGGTTGGCCCGCACAGCAGCACGAACAACCCCAGGGCCAGCATGATCCAGGTGTTGAACGAGGACAGCATCACGATGCCTTTTTGCAGGCCGCTGGCGGCCGAGGCGACAAAGGTGATGACGATGATCGCGATGATGATCGCCAAACGGAACGGCGTGGTTTCGCCGCCGATGTATTGGCTCAGGCCGCCGGCCAGGGTCAGTGCGCCCGTGCCCAGGGACGAGGCCATGCCGGCCACCAGCGCGAACATTGCCAAGGTGTCGATCAGCCCGGCGTAGCGCTTGACCCGCGCCGCGCCCAGCAAGGGTTCGAGCATCGCGCCAATCGAGAAGTTGCTGCGGCGGTTGTAGAACACCAGCGCAAATACCAGGGACGGCACCAGGTAGATGGCGTACGGGGTGATGGTCCAGTGCAGGAACATCGTCGACATCGCAAAGCTTTTCGCCGCCGAGCTGCCCGCTTCAATCGGCAGGCTGGTGGGCGGGCCGTACAGGTGGTAGAGCGGTTCGGCGGTGGTCCAGAACAACACACCGACCGCCAGCGTGGTGCACAGCGCCACCATGAACCAGCGCCATTTGCTCAGCAACGGCTGGGCGTCTTCGCCGCCGATGCGCACTTTGCCCAGTGCCGAAAAGTAGACAATCGCGGTCAACACCACCATGGCAAACGAGCCGGCACTGAACAGCCAGGAGAAGTTTTTCAGGATCAGATTATTGAGCTGCTTGCTCACCGCAAGGAACGCATTCAGGTCGATATAGCTGGCGATCACCGCCGCCAGCAGAATCAGGAAAGTTGGCCAGAACACCAACGGACGCAGTGGATATTTCATGGAGTGCCGTTCCCCTTGCAGACTATTTTTTTATCGCCTTGAAAGGCCATTGTTAGAGAGCGGGCACCGCAGCGTCCTGCTGCCGGTAGCTCGCCTGGAAGTCTTCGCGTGGCTATAGATAACCGTTTAAGCGGCAAGGGGCGCAATCGACCAATGTGCATGGGGGTATTCCGCCACGTCATGACGCACCAGCACAGTTCACGGGGTGTAGGCAGTGCACAACGGCAAGGCGTACGCGGGCAAACATTCAGGGGAGAGCCTTGCGAGCAAGGCGTAGCCACCGATAGAATGAGATGAATTCTCACTTGCATTACTTTGGTCAACAACACGCCCCATGCCCCTTCCAACCAGTCCTTACCAGAATATCGGCGACCTCTATCGCGACCATCGCGGCTGGTTGGTGGGCTGGTTGCGCCAGCGCCTGGGCAACAGCGCCGACGCGGCGGACTTGACGCAAGATACCTTCATCCGCCTGCTGGGCGCCAAGCCACGTACCCTCGACAGCCCGCGCGCCTACCTGGCCACCGTCGCCAATCGCTTGCTGATCAGCCTGTACCGCCGGCGTTCGTTGGAGCAGGCGTGGCTGGAAACCCTGGCCCACCTGCCCGAGCAGAACACCCCCTCGCTGGAGAGCCAGGCGCTGATTCTCGAAGCGCTGCATGAGGTCGACCAGGTGCTTTCGTGCCTGCCGGCCAGGACGCGCCAGGCTTTTCTGATGGCTCAACTTGAGGGTTACAGCCAAGAGGAAATCGCCAGCCACCTGGGTATCCATGTGCGCTCGGTGCAACGCCATCTGGCGCGCGCCTATGAGGAATGCATCATCCTGGCCACGACCCCAGCGTGAGTGCCCAGCCGATTGACCGGCGCATTGCGCGCCAGGCGGCACGCTGGTTCGTGCGCCTGCAAGGCAACGCCAGCCCACGTGATCGGGAAGCCTGCGACCACTGGCGCGCCAGCCATGCCGACCACGAGCGCGCTTGGCAATTGGCCGCAGGGTTCCACGCACGTTTCGACGCAATCCCGGCGGATATCGGCATGCCCGCGCTGGGCCGCCCGGCGAACCTTGATCGGCGCCACACTCTGAAACTGCTGACCTCCCTGATCATCGCTGCGCCGCTGGGCACACTCGCCTACCAGGCACTGCCCTGGCGGGAGTGGAGTGCAGACCAACGCACCGTGGCCGGCGAGCGTCGCGAATGCGTGCTGCCGGACGGCACCCGGGTGATGCTCAACACCGCCAGCGCCATGGACATCCGCTTTGACGGCCAGCAGCGCCTGCTGCGCCTGTACGCCGGCGAGATTCTGGTCAGCACCGCCGCCGACCCGCTCAACCGCCCACTCGTGGTGGAAACCGCCGAAGGCCGTTTGCGCCCGGTTGGCACGCGTTTCGACGTGCGCCAGCTCGACGGCAAAACCCGTATCGCGGTGCTGGAGGGGGCCGTGCAGGTCTATCCCGCTCACGCCAAGGATTTCCTGCGCCTGGAAGCGGGCCAGCAGACCGAGTTCAGTCGCGCCCTGATTGCGCCCGTGGCCACGCTGCAACGCAGCAGCAGCGATTGGACCCAAGGCGTACTGCGCGCGGAGAAAATGCGCCTGGCCGACTTTGCCCTTGAGCTTGGCCGCTATCGCCCCGGCCTGCTGCGCTGCGATCCGGCAGTGGCAGACTGGCAGATCTCCGGCACATTCCAATTACAAGACACCGACCTGGCACTGGCCGCCCTGGCCCGCACCCTGCCGGTAGACATCCGCACCCGCAGCCGCTACTGGGTGACCATCGCCGCCCGGGAAAGCTGAATTTCTCGCGTGTGTCGTGTTTTTCAGCCGCCATGCGTCCTCCTCGTAAAACAGCCAACACTCTTCGACGGGGAACACTCAATGCGGCAACCACAGCGGTACGTCCTACCCTTCCACTCCTTGGCCCTGGCAATACGCGGGGCGACCTTGGGCCTGCTGGTTGCAGGCTCGGTGGTGACCAGCCCACCCCTGCTGGCCGAACCTATCGGCCAGCAGCACGTGCGCCATTACACGATTCCCGCCGGCGCCTTGAGCACGGCGCTGGCCGAGTTCGCCAGCCAGGCCGGCATCACCCTGCCGATCGACCCGGCGCTGGTGGAAGGCAAGCGCAGTGCCGGGCTGAATGCCAACACCGGCATCGATGAGGGATTGCGCAGCCTGCTGCGTGGTAGCGGGCTAAATGCGGTCGCCTCCGGGGACGGCTCCTACACGCTGTATCCATTGGGAGATGGGTCAAGCATTGAGCTGGGGGCCACCAGCATCACCGGCCAACAACTGGGCCAGACCACCGAAAACTCCGGTTCCTACACCACGGGCAGCACCAGCACGGCGACCAAATTGCCCATGTCCCTGCGCGAGACTCCCCAGTCGGTGACCGTCATCACCCGCCAACACATGAATGACCAGGGCCTGGGTTCCATCGCCGAAGTCCTCGGGCAAACCCCTGGCGTGACGGTGATGCACGACGACAGTGAGCGTTACAACTTTTACTCCCGCGGTTTTGCCCTGGACAGTTTTCAGTACGACGGTGTGCCGACGTCAGACTTCACCACCAATACCAACGGCCTGGGCGTGCGCGACATGGCCATCTACGACCGCGTCGAAGTGGTACGCGGCGCGACGGGGTTGATGAGTGGCGTCGGCAGCCCGGCGGGGGTGGTCAACCTGGTCCGCAAACGTCCGACCAAAGACTTCCAGGGCTATGTCTCCGGCAGTGGCGGCACCTGGGATCGCTACCGCACGGAAATGGACCTGTCCGGGCCGTTGTCCGAAAACGGCGCGCTGCGTGGGCGCGTGGTGGCCGCCCATCAGGACAACCATTCATTCATTGATTACTACGCGCAGAAAAAGGACGTGTTCTACGCCATCGGCGAGGCCGATATCACGCCAGACACCACGCTGTACGCCGGCATCGACTATCAGAAAATCGACGCCGACGGCTCCAGTTTTGGCCAGCTGCCGCTGTACAACGCCGATGGCAACCGCGCCAACTTCAAACGCTCGACCAACCCGGCGGCCAAATGGACGTATGCCGACAGCCAAAGCACCAAATACTTCGCCGGCATCGAGCAGCGCTTCGACAATGACTGGCTGTTACGCGTAGAAGCCAGCCACTGGAAAGGCACCACCGACCAGTTGCAAGGCAACATCGTCGGCTGGGGGCCGTTCCCCGACGAGACGACCCACATCGCCGAACTGCAGCGCAGCCGCGTGACCTACACGATCAATGCCGACTCCGTGGATGCCTATGCGACAGGGCCTTTTTCGCTGCTGGGGCGTACCCATGAGTTGGTGGTGGGCTTGAATGCGAGTAACCGCCGCTCGGACTATCAGTCACTGGACGGTGGCAGCCTCAACGTGAACTACGAGACCTGGGGCAACAACCCGCCTCAGCCGGAGGCGTTCACCTTCCAACAGAGCCAGGGCTACAAGATCAAGGAGTCCGGTGGGTACGCGGCATTGCGCCTGAACCCGCTGGACGACTGGCACGTCATCCTCGGCAGCCGGGTCGTCAACTATGAGCGTGAAGGCACCCTGACCTACGGTTGGAAGCCCAATGATCCGTCGGACGACAGCGCCAAGAAAACCGGCAAGCTGGTGCCTTATGCTGGCATCGTCTACGACCTCAATGACATCCACTCGCTCTACGTCAGCTACACCGACATCTTCACGCCGCAGTCGTTGTTCGACAAAAACGACAAGGCGCTGGAACCGCTGACGGGACAAAGCTATGAAGCGGGCCTGAAGTCGGAATTTTTCGACGGTGCGCTCAACACCAGTTTCGCGGTGTTCACCATCAAGCAGGACAACCTGGGGGTGGACGACGGCGTTCGCACGGGAGGGCTTACGGCCTACAAGGCCGTCAGCGGCACCACCACCAAAGGGTTTGAAATGCAGTTGTCCGGCCAACTGACACCGGGTTGGCAGATGCTTGCCGGCTTCACCTACGCCCAGCCCCGGGACAAGGACGGCAACCGCATCAACACCAACCTGCCGGAGCGCCAGTTCAAACTGTCCACGGCCTACAAGCTCGAAGGTGCCCTGCGTGACCTGACGGTGGGCGGCAATGTGACGTGGCAGAGTTCAACCTATTCCGCCATCACCTACCCGATGGATGCGCGCGCCGACGAAGGCAGTTTCGCCGTGGTGGGGTTGATGGCGCGCTATGACGTGAGCAAGAACCTCAGCGCGTCGCTGAACCTGAACAACCTCTTCGACCGCGAGTACTACGCCGGCTACGGTCTGTATAGCAGCGCATTCTACGGTGACCCGCGCAATATGACGGTGGGCCTCAAGTACCAGTTCTGAACCTGATACGTCGTGGCGAGGGAGCTTGCTCCCGCTGGAGTGCGTAGCGCTCCCCAGATTTTGGGGCCGCTTCGCAGCCCAGCGGGAGCAAGCTCCCTCGCCACAACAAGCCTGCTCCTGCAAAAATCGCAGACGAAAAAAAGCCCGCTCAATGAGCGGGCTTTCTTGTGGTGACCTGGCGTTCAGTGTTCCAGGTTACCGAATATGGCGCAGCGGACGGGACTCGAACCCGCGACCCCCGGCGTGACAGGCCGGTATTCTAACCGACTGAACTACCGCTGCGCGTAACACTTGAAGCGAATGGTGGGTGATGACGGGATCGAACCGCCGACCCTCTGCTTGTAAGGCAGATGCTCTCCCAGCTGAGCTAATCACCCTTCGTTTCGGTGTGGGCGCATCTTACACCAAAAATCCGCAATGTCTTGTTTTATATGCAATTTATTTGAAATATTTTTCCAAGGGTGGAGGAAACCCCGTAAATACGGGCTTTTCGCCCCACAAACGCGAGTCTATTGCGTTTACCCGACACTTGGCCGCACAATTAAAAACCATTCTCAATAACGCTTGAGCCACGCCTATGTCTGTGGGTGAACCGCCCTTCCAACGGGAAATAACCGCGCTCTACAGCGAGCATCACGGCTGGCTGCTGGCGTGGCTGCGGCGCAAATTGGGCTGCCGGCAGAACGCGGCGGACCTGGCGCAGGACACGTTCGCGCGTATCCTCAACGCCCGCGAGTCGGTGGCAAGCATTCGCGAACCGCGGGCGTACTTGAGCACCACGGCGCGCCGCCTGCTCATCGACCAGGCCCGGCGCAAGCAGATCGAAAGCGCCTACCTGCAAGAGTTGGCGCTGACGGTGGACGCCCTTGAAGGGTTCCAGTCGCCGGAGCAGATCCACACCACCCTCGAGGCCCTGGAACAGATCGCGTTTATCCTCGAAGGCATGCACACCTATTCGCGCGAGGCCTTCGTGCTGTATTACCTCGAAGAACTGACCCAACAACAGATCGCCCGCCAGCTCAAGCTGTCGGAACGCACCGTGCGCAAGTACCTGATCCAGGCGCTTGTGCATTGCGGCCACAGCCTGGACACCTGAGCGCACATGCACGACGCCCGCCAACAGATCGAAGAACAAGCCGCCGAATGGCTGCTGCGCCTGCACGAAGGTGAGCTGAGCGAAGCCCAGCGCCTGGCGTTCGAATGCTGGAAGCAACAAGGCCCGCACTACGCCGCAGCCGCCGCACGCATGGAAGAAGTGATAACGCGCATGCAGGCCCTGCGCGATAAGAAATCACCGGCGCGGGCCGCCTTGAATGCCGCGTTTGCGCAACAGAAATCCCACCGTCGCAAGCGCGCCGTACGCGCCTTGGTGCTGGCGTGCAGCCTGGCGATTCCGGCCGCGGCGCTGCTCATCAGCCCTTACCCGCAACAATGGATGGCCGATGTGCGCAATGGCCCTGGCCAGTGGCAAACCCTGCAATTGGCGGACGGCTCGACATTGACCCTCAATGGCATCAGCGCGGCGAACCTGCATTTCGACAGCAAGCAGCGCCGCATTGAATTGCTGCAGGGCGAGATCCTCGTGGAGGTGGCCCACGACAGCACGCGGCCATTTATCGTGCAGACCGCCCAAGGCACCTTGCGCGCACTGGGCACGCGATTTGTGGTCAAGCGTGAGGGCGATGTCACTGTGCTGAGCATGTTGCAATCCCGCGTGGCGGCACAGAGCGCGAATGCCCAGCAGACCCTGGAAGTCGATGCCGGCTCCCGGGCGCTGGTCAGCAGCCACAGCGTGCGGCTGGCCGGCAGCATCGACCCCGCCAGCATCAACGAAGCCTGGCGCCGCCATCAATTGGTGGTGGAAAACCGGCCATTGCCCGAGGTGCTGGATGAAATCTCCCGCCATCGAACCGGGCGAGTGCAATTCGATCGTGCGGCGCTGCAAAGCCTGCGCGTCTCGGCCGTCATCCCCTTGGACGACAGCGATCACGCCCTGCAATTACTCGCGCAAACCTTACCGATAAGGGTCAGAAGTTTTACGCCTTGGCTGATCCTCGTGGACCCAGACGACACCGCCAATAAATAATTATTCGCATTTGCTTCCGGTTTTCTCGCAGCTGCCCGTCAAGAGAGGTAATTCGACACGTAAAGGATTGCCTTCACCATGCACACCCCTTCCTACCCGCGTGGGCGCTTTGGCCTACTGAAACTCGCGCCGCTGTCCCTGGCCATGCTCAGCGCCTCGGTGCTGAGCGTCAGCCCGGCGCACGCAGATAGCGTCAACGTCGCCGCCCAGGCCTACGACATCCCGGCCGGGCCGCTGGGCAGCTCGCTCAATCGCTTTGCGCAACAGGCCGGCGTGGCCATCGTGTTCCAGTCCCACGAACTGGAAGGTCTCAGCGGCCCCGGCCTCAAGGGCAGCTACGGCATCCAGGACGGTTTCGACCGGTTGCTGCTGGGCAGCGGTTATCGCGCGGTAAAAGGTGATCAGGTCTACGCCCTGCAACCGGCGCCCATCGCCAGCGATGGCACCATGGAACTGAGCCCGACCCAAGTCAGCGCCACCCAACTGGGCAATATCACCGAAGGCACGGGTTCCTACACCCCTGGCACGCTCGCGACCTCGACCCGCCTGGTGCTGACGCCCAAGGAAACCCCGCAATCGGTCTCCGTGGTCACCCGCCAGCACATGGATGATTTCGGCCTGACCAATGTGGACGACGTGATGCGCCACACGCCCGGCATCACCGTGTCGGCCTTCGACACCGAGCGCAGCAATTACTATGCGCGCGGCTTCTCGATCAATAACTTCCAGTACGACGGCATCCCTTCCACTGCGCGCAACGTCGCCTATTCGGCGGGCAACACCCTGAGCGACATGGCGATCTACGACCGCGTCGAAGTGCTCAAGGGCGCCACCGGCCTGCTCACTGGCGCGGGCTCCCTCGGCGCGACCATCAACCTGGTGCGCAAGAAACCCACCGCCGACTTCCAGGGCCACGCCACCCTCGGCGCGGGCTCGTGGGACAACTACCGCAGCGAACTGGACGTCAGCGGCCCATTGACCGACAGCGGCAACGTGCGCGGCCGGGCCGTGGCGGCCTACCAGGACAAGCATTCGTTCATGGACCACTACTCGCGCAAGAGCCCGACGTACTACGGCATCATGGAGTTCGACCTGTCGCCCGATACTCTGCTGACCGTAGGCGGCGATTACCAGGACACGTTGCCAAAAGGCTCGTCCTGGTCGGGCAGCTTTCCGCTAATCAACTCCCAGGGCAATCGCAACAGCGTCAAGCGCTCGTTCAACGACGCCGCCGAGTGGAGCAGTTGGGAGCAATACACCCGCACCGTGTTTGCCATGCTCGAACATGACCTGGGCAATGGCTGGGTCAGCAAGCTGCAACTGGACCACAAGATCAACGGCTACCACGCCTTGATGGGCTCGATCCAGGGCGACCAGCCCCAGCCGGATGGCACCGCGCAACTGACCTCGGGCAAATACACCGGGGAAACCGTCAGCGACTCCGCCGACCTGTATGTCAGCGGCCCGTTCAGCCTCGGCGGGCGTGAACATGAACTGGTGTTGGGCGGCTCGATCAGCGCTTCGGAATGGAAAGGCAAAGGCTATTGGAACCTGGACCCCAATATCGTCGACTTCAACAACTGGCACGGCCACGCAACGATGCCGGACTGGGGCCAGGCGCAATCACTGATCGACGACACCGTGCGCCAGACCGGCGCGTACGCGACCACACGCCTGAACCTGGCCGACGACCTCAAGGTGTTGCTCGGCGCGCGCCTGGTCAACTATCAGGTCACCGGCTACAACCCCAGCTACCGCGAGTCCGGGCGCGTGGTGCCGTATGTCGGCGCGGTCTATGACCTGAATGACACCTACGCGTTGTACGCCAGCTACACCGATATCTTCATGCCGCAGGAAAACTACAACCGCGACCGCGACAACAAGCTGCTGGAACCGGATGAAGGCCAGAACTGGGAACTGGGGGTCAAGGCCGACTATCTCGACGGTCGGGTCAATGCCAGCGCCGCCTACTTTGAAATCCACGAATCCAACCGCGCGCTGTCCGACGACGAGTACAACAACCTCAAGCCCACGCCAAACAATTACGCCTATAAGAGCAGCAAGGCGGTGACCAAGGGTTATGAAGTGGAGATGTCTGGTGAGATCGCCCCTGGCTGGCAGCTGCAAGCCGGCTACACCCACAAGATTGTGCGTGACGACAAGGGCGTGAAGATCTCCACCTTTGAGCCGGAAGACCAGGTCAAGCTGTACACCACCTACAAACTCAAGGGCGACCTGGACAAGTTGACCGTCGGCGGCGGCGTACGTTGGCAGAGCGTGGGTTGGCAGGACATCTACAACAGCCCGCGTGGTGGCTATGAAGAGTTTTCCCAAGAGGCCTATTGGCTGGTGGACCTGATGAGCAAATATCAGATCAGCAAGAACCTGTCGGCGACGTTGAACGTCAACAATATCTTCGACAAGAGCTACTACACCAATATCGGCTTCTATAACTCCGCTGCCTACGGTGAGCCACGCAATGTCATGGTGACCACCCGCTGGGATTTCTAAATACCTGTGGCGAGGGAGCTTGCTCCCTCGGCATAACAAGCGTGCGCCTACAAAAATCGCAGACAAAAAAAGCCCGCTCATTGAGCGGGCTTTCTACTTTCAATCATAGTTGAAGTTTGTTTTAACCTGGCCACCACGCCGATAGGACATCACAAAAGAACGCCAGCACTCACCGCGCTCCTTGGCGTTTTTATTGAGCTGCTTGGCAAGCATATACAGCGCCGTATCATCGAAATCAGTTCTGGCATCAGTGATCTCAACGCCGCCTCTCTCAACGGCCAAGCCTGTATCGATGAAGCCCTCGCCCACTGTTACGTCATAACAAAAATAATCATAACCATCGACAATACCGGCATCGATGATTGAAAAAATCTCTTTAACGACTTCGATATCTTCAGTAATCATTCTTCAACCCTCTGGAATCTGATCGTTCCCACGCTCTGCGTGGGAACGATCATAAATCGCAGACGAAAAAAAACCCGCTCAATGAGCGGGCTTTCCGTGGCGACCTGGCGTTCAGTGTTCCAGGTTACCGAATATGGCGCAGCGGACGGGACTCGAACCCGCGACCCCCGGCGTGACAGGCCGGTATTCTAACCGACTGAACTACCGCTGCGCGTAACACATGAGGCGAATGGTGGGTGATGACGGGATCGAACCGCCGACCCTCTGCTTGTAAGGCAGATGCTCTCCCAGCTGAGCTAATCACCCTTCGTCTCGGTGTGGCGCGCATTCTACGGAGCGACCCAAGGTCTGGCAAGCACTTTCTTAAATCTTTTTTTTGAGGCCTTCCAATGGCTTAGGCAGGGTTGGCCTCAGCCGCTATCAAGACAATAATGCCCCCCTTTGTATAAAGGAGAGACTCACCCCATGTGGTTCAAGAACCTGCTTATCTATCGCCTGACCCAAGATCTGCCTGTTGATGCCGAGGCGTTGGAAGCGGCCATGGCCACCAAACTGGCGCGCCCTTGTGCGAGCCAGGAGTTGACCACTTACGGTTTCGTCGCACCTTTTGGTAAAGGTGAAGACGCTCCCCTGGTTCACGTCAGCGGAGACTTCCTGCTGATCGCCGCGCGCAAGGAAGAACGTATCCTGCCGGGCAGCGTGGTGCGCGATGCACTGAAAGAGAAAGTCGAAGAGATCGAGGCCGAGCAAATGCGCAAGGTCTATAAGAAGGAGCGCGACCAGCTCAAGGATGAAATCATCCAGGCCTTCCTGCCGCGCGCCTTTATTCGTCGCTCGTCGACCTTCGCCGCCATCGCGCCAAAACAGGGCCTGATCCTGGTGAACTCGGCCAGCCCGAAACGCGCCGAAGACCTGCTGTCCACCCTGCGTGAAGTGATCGGCACCCTGCCGGTGCGTCCGCTCACGGTGAAAACCGCACCCACCGCGATCATGACCGACTGGGTCACCACCCAGAAACCGGCCGATGACTTCTTCGTCCTCGACGAATGCGAGCTGCGCGACACCCACGAAGACGGCGGCATCGTGCGCTGCAAGCGCCAGGACCTGACCGGCGAAGAAATCCAGCTGCACCTGACCACCGGCAAAGTCGTGACCCAACTGTCCCTGGCCTGGCAGGACAAACTGTCCTTCATGCTCGACGACAAGATGACCGTCAAGCGCATGAAGTTCGAAGACCTGCTGCAAGACCAGGCCGAACAGGACGGCGGCGACGAAGCCCTGGGCCAACTGGATGCGAGCTTCACGTTGATGATGCTGACGTTCGGCGAGTTCATCCCGGCGCTGGTTGAAGCGTTGGGCGGTGAAGAGACCCCGCAGGGCATCTAAACAACACCGCTCTCAAGTGGGCACAGTCAGTGTGGGAGCCGGGCTTGCCCGCGATGCAGGCACCTCGGTCCTCAATCAGACCGCGGTGATGCTATCGCAGGCAAGCCAGCTCCCACACAAGCCTGGCTCCCACACACGGTCCCATTGCCAATTCAAGAATTCCAATAACAAGGACACCCCATGCGCGCACTCGCCGCCCTGAGCCGCTTCGTCGGCAATACCTTCGCCTACTGGGTGCTGATTTTCGCGGTGCTCGCGTTCCTCGAACCCAGCTGGTTCATCGGCCTGAAAACCGCCATCGTGCCGCTGCTGGGCCTGGTGATGTTCGGCATGGGGCTGACCCTCAAGATTGATGACTTCGCCGAAGTCGCCCGCCATCCGTGGCGCGTGGCATTGGGCGTGGTCGCGCACTTCGTGATCATGCCCGGCGTGGCGTGGTTGCTGTGCCAGGCCTTCCACCTGCCGCCGGAAATTGCCGTCGGCGTGATCCTGGTCGGTTGCTGCCCAAGCGGCACTTCGTCCAACGTCATGACCTGGCTGGCCCGTGGCGACCTGGCGCTGTCGGTGGCCATCGCCGCCGTCACCACCCTCCTCGCCCCGCTGCTCACGCCGGCGCTGATCTGGCTGCTGGCCTCGGCCTGGTTGCCGGTATCGTTCATGGAGCTGTTCTGGTCGATCCTGCAAGTGGTGCTGCTGCCGATCGTGCTCGGTGTAGTCGCCCAGCGTGTGCTTGGCGAGCGCGTGCGCCATGCGGTGGATGTGCTGCCGCTGGTGTCGGTGGTGAGCATCGTGATCATCGTCGCGGCGGTGGTTGCCGCGAGCCAGGCGAAGATCGCCGAGTCGGGCCTGCTGATCATGGCTGTGGTCATGCTGCACAACAGCTTCGGCTACCTTCTGGGCTACTTCACCGGCCGCGTGTTCAAGCTGCCACTGGCACAGCGCAAGTCGCTGGCGCTGGAAGTCGGCATGCAGAACTCCGGCCTGGGCGCCGCATTGGCCAGTGCGCACTTCTCGCCGTTGGCGGCGGTGCCGAGTGCGCTGTTCAGCGTGTGGCACAACATTTCCGGGGCGTTGCTGTCGACTTACTTCCGCCGCATGAGCGAAAAGGAAGACCGTCGCATTCTGGAAAACACCCCGCAAACTTGATCGCCGGATGATTGTTCGGCACTCTAGCGAGCTTCGCGGGGACGACCCCGCGACGCTCTCAAGCGCCTAATCCGGGGACGACCCCACGTCTATATAGAGAGGGTCAGCATGTCCTGGATCATTCTGTTTTTTGCCGGATTGTTTGAAGTGGGCTGGGCCGTCGGCCTGAAGTACACCGACGGTTTCAGCAAGCCGCTGCCCACTGCGCTGACGATTGCCGCCATGGCGGTCAGCCTTGGGTTGCTGGGGTTGGCCATGAAGGAACTGCCGCTGGGCACTGCCTATGCGATCTGGACTGGAGTGGGCGCCGTGGGCACGGTGATTGCCGGGATTATCCTGTTTGGGGAGTCCATGGCGCTGTTTCGGTTGGCCAGTGTGGCGTTGATTATCTGTGGGCTGGTTGGGCTCAAGATCAGCGCCTAGGCCTCTGATCGTTCCCACGCTCTGCGTGGGAACGCATCTTGTGACGCTCCGCGTCACCCTCTTTAAAGCGGACGCAGAGCGTCCAGGGCAGCATTCCCACGCAGAGCGTGGGAACGATCGTAACTACCTGACACTCCCCCGCAACCCACCCACAACCTCCTGCAACCTGGCAGGCGTCGGCTCCTGCACCGCCTCCCCCGCCACCAACACCACCCGCGACCAGATCCGGTGAAACAACCCTTTCTTCGGATCGCGACTGAAAAAACTCCCCCACAACCCCTGCAACGCCATGGGAATCACCGGCACCGGCGTCTCTTCCAGAATCCGCGTCACCCCACCGCGAAACTCATTCATCTCGCCATCGGCCGTCAGCTTGCCCTCCGGGAAGATGCACACCAACTCGCCGTCCTTCAGATACTGCGCAATCCGCGTGAAGGCCTTTTCGTAGATCTGGATATCTTCATGGCGCCCGGCAATCGGAATCGCCCCGGCCGTACGGAAGATAAAATTCAGCACCGGCAACTGGTAGATCTTGTAGTACATGACAAAACGAATCGGCCGACGCACCGCGCCGCCAATCAACAACGCATCGACAAACGACACGTGGTTGCACACCAGCAACGCCGCGCCTTCATCAGGAATCGCTTCCAGGTTGCGATGCTCCACGCGGTACATGGAATGGCTGAGCAGCCAGATCATGAAGCGCATGGTGAACTCGGGAACGATCCTGAAGATGTAGGTATTCACCGCGATGTTGAGCAGCGACACCACCAGGAACAACTCGGGTATCGACAACTTGGCCACGCTGAGCAGCAGGATCGAGACGACGGCCGACACCACCATGAACAGCGCGTTGAGGATGTTGTTGGCCGCGATGACCCGCGCACGCTCGTTCTCGGCGGTACGCGACTGGATCAGCGCATACAGCGGCACGATATAGAAGCCGCCAAACACCCCCAACCCGAGGATATCGAACAACACCCACCAGGCCTGGCCGTAACTGAGCACGGCCAGCCAATCGTTGGCCTGCACGTTTTGCGGGAAGCCGCCGGAATGCCACCACAGCAGTAGGCCGAACACGGTCAACCCGAATGAGCCGAACGGCACCAGACCGATTTCCACCTTACGCCCGGAAAGTTTCTCGCAGAGCATCGAGCCAAGGGCGATGCCCACCGAGAACACGGTAAGGATCAACGTCACCACGGTCTCGTCGCCGTACAACCACTCCTTGGCGTAGGCCGGGATCTGCGTCAGATAAATCGCACCAACAAACCAGAACCACGAGTTGCCGACAATGGAACGCGAAACGGCCGGCGTCTGCCCCAGGCCCAGGCGCAAGGTGGCCCAGGATTCGCTGAAGATATTCCAGTTCAAACGCAGCCCCGGGGTCGACGCCGCCGCCCGCGGAATACTGCGGCTGGCGAGGTAGCCCAACACAGCCACGCCGACAATCGCCACTGCCACCACCGGTGCGTAATGGGTCGACGACATCATGATCCCTGCGCCAATCGTACCGGCGAGGATCGCCAGGAACGTGCCCATTTCCACCAGGCCGTTGCCGCCCACCAGCTCATCTTCGTGCAGGGCCTGGGGCATGATCGAGTACTTCACCGGGCCGAACAGCGCCGAGTGGGTGCCCATGGCAAACAGTGCCAGCAGCATCAGCTCCAGGTGGTTGGTGAGGAAACCCGTGGCGCCCACGGCCATGATCACGATCTCGCCGATCTTGATCGCGCGGATCAGCGCATCCTTGTTGAATTTCTCGCCAAACTGCCCGGCCAGCGCCGAGAACAGGAAGAACGGCAGGATAAACAGCAACGCGCACAGGTTGACCCAGATCGAGCGGTCACCGTCGATGGTCAGCTTGTAGAGAATGGCGAGGATCAGCGATTGCTTGAAGATGTTGTCGTTGAAGGCGCCCAGTAACTGGGTAATGAAAAACGGCAGGAAGCGCCGTGTGCGCAGCAAGGTGAATTGCGAGGGGTGGCTCATCGTCCGTGTTCCTGCGTGGCCTGTTTTTTTGTAAAAGCATTCAGGCCACGACTTTACCTAATCCGGCTTACTTATTCGCTAGTCCTGCAATACACGGCGAAACAAAAAGCTCACCTTTATAGGCCCCCTGCACGGTGCGCTTGGCGACGATCGCCCACATCAGCGCCAATGCCAGCACCAGCACGCTGCCAAACACACTGAAGAAGCCCAGGTGCAACAGGCTCGCCAGCTTCAACGTGGCCAGGGCATACACCCCCAACGGAAAGGTAAACCCCCACCAGCCGAGGTTGAACGGGATACCGGCGCGCAGGTAACGCAGGGTGATCAGCACCGCAATCAGCATCCACCACAAGCCGAAGCCCCACAGGGTAATGCCAGCCACCAGGCCCAGGCCGTTGGCCATCTCGCCGACGCCGGGCAAGCCATTGGCGGCGAAAATCGCGGGAGCATCACCGCCGAGCAGCAACATACCGAGAGCACCGGTGCCGATGGGGCCAAGGGCCAGCCAGCTCGACGCGGCCATGTTGGCGTGGGGCAGTTTATGCAGAGCCATGCGCAGCATCAGGATGGTCAGGATGCTGAACGCCACCGGCAGGGAAAACGCCCACAGCACGTAGCTGGTCACCAGCATGATCAGTTGCCCGTGGGCATCCGCCAGATGCGGCGCGAGCAGACCACCGCTGGCAGCAGCCACTTCGGCGGCCACCACCGGCAACAGCCACACGGCGGTCATCTGGTCGATGCTGTGTTCCTGGCGGGTGAACATCATGAACGGGATCAGCACGCCGCACGCCAAGGCCATCGCCACGTCCAACCACCACAGGGCTTCGGCCAGCGGGATGACATCGCTGCCCCAGCGCGGCAAGCCAAACAGCAGCAAGCCATTGAGAATGGTCGCCAACCCCATGGGGATGGTGCCGAAGAACATCGACACGGTGGAGTGCCCGAAGATCCGCCGCGCTTCGTGGAAGAACATCACCCAACGGGCGGCGTACAACACGCTGAACAGCACAAACAGGCCGATGGTGAAAAACCACAGCGCCTCGGCGATGGCCTGCACGCCCGGCAGGTTGACCGGCAATTGCGCCAACGCCAGCGCCAATACGCCGGTGCCCATGGTCGCGGCAAACCAGTTGGGGGTGAACTGGCGAATCACTTCCCGGGGCCGGGTCAAGTGGCTGAAAGGTTTGTAACTGATGGTATTCGAGCAAGTCATGATGGTTGTCCTCCTCCTCGCATGAGGTTGAGACCATGGTAGAACCGAATCGAATATCTATATAACGGGTAATTTCTCTAACTGTTATCTGTTTTACCTATAAGCGGGTCGCGCGAACCCTGCATCAACAAACCGGCCAGGGCACTCAGGGCTAGCACGATCAGCACAGCGCCGTAGCCGTCGGTGGTGGCGATCAGGCCGAAACTGCGGATCAGGTTGCCCGCCAGCAGCGACGGCAGGCAGAACGCCAGGTAACTCAATACGTAAAACGCCGACATCAAACCGGCGCGTTCATGGGGCAGTGCCAGGGGCACCACACTGCGCAAGGCACCGAGGAAACCCGCGCCAAAACCACTGCCCGCAATCAGCGTGGCGATGAAAAACAACGGCAGGCTGGCGCTGTGTACCGCCGTGAGGATCAACGCCACGCCGACAGCCAGCAGGCCTGCGCCCAAGCGCAAGACCTTGTCAGCCGGGCGATTGCGCAGGCTGAAAATCATCAGCGCCCCACTCAACGTCAGCACCGCCACCAACCCGCCACCGATCAGGTTAGAGGTGGAACCGGTCGCCGCCCGCACCAGCGACGGCGCCAGCGACAGATAGAACCCGCCCATTGCCCACACCGCCACGTCCACCGGCAGCGACAGCCATAACGCCCGCCGCGCTTGAGGCGGCACGTGCAGGGTCGGACGCAACGAAGCCAGTGCACCCGGGATGCGGCTGACGGTTTCTGCCAAGCGCCACACGTATATCGCCTGTAACACCATTAGCGCGAACAGCGTCCAGTAGATCATCTGCGTCGGCAGCGGCGCGAACTCCACCAGCAGGCTGCTGCCCATCGCCCCACACGCCATGCCCAGCAAAGGCGCCACGCTGTTGACCAGCGGGCCTTGCTGGCGGTCGGTGTCGAGCAAGGCCGCGCCGAGCACGGCGGTGGCCATGCCGGTGGCGAAGCCTTGCAAGGTCCGCGCAGCGATCAGCCAGGCCACGCTGCCTTCATTGATAAACAGCAACATCGCCAACATATCCAGGACCAGCGCGGCGAAAATCACCGGCTTGCGCCCCAGGTGGTCCGACAGCGAACCCACGGTCAGCAGCGCCGCCAGCAGGCTGATGGCGTAGACACCGAAGATCAGCGTGAGCATGCCTGCGGAAAAATGCAGACCTTCCTGATACAGGTGATACAACGGCGTCGGCGCGCTGGAAGCGGCGAGAAACGTCAGCAAGGTGATCGCCAGGAACACCAGGCTGGAACGATGAGTAGTGTGGCTGGACATGGGCACGCTCCGCTAAAGCTAATATTTTGCTTTTGCAGAGTGTGCTACTGGCCAGCGCTTAAAGCAAATTCTTTGTGTTAAGGTCGCAAACATGGCGATAAAAGAAGGCCTCCGCCCGGGGGGCCGTAGTGCCCGGGTCCAAGAATCCGTCCATTCGGCGGTGCGCGAACTGCTGGAAGCCCACGAGCGTTCCAGCGTGACCGTGCCCATGATTGCCGCGCGCGCAGGCGTCACGCCGTCCACCATTTACCGGCGCTGGGGCGACCTGTCCGCCCTGCTCGCCGACGTGGCCCTGGCGCGCATGCGCCCCGACAGCGAGCCGGCCAATACCGGCAGCCTGCGCGGCGACCTGCAAGCCTGGGCCGAGCAGTATCTGGATGAGATGAGTTCAGAACCGGGGCGCAACATGATGCGCGACGTGCAATGCAGCCAGACGCCGGGGTATTGCGTGGCGCTGATTGGTGGGCAGTTGCAGGTGATTGTGGAGCGGTATCCCGACAGTCCGGCGCCCAGCGTGGAGCGGTTGATCAACCTGTTGGCGGCGCCGACGGTGTTCAGGATTCTGTTTGCGAATGCGCCGTTGCAGGTTCAAGAGCTGCATGCGCTGATCGAGTTGGCGCTGAAGTAATAACAGCCCTGCACAAAACCCAATGTGGGAGCGGGCTTGCCCGCGATAGCGGTGCATCAGTCAACCTTTTGCTAACTGACACATCGCTATCGCGGGCAAGCCCGCTCCCACATTTTTTACTGCGCGCATTCAAAAACTTAGGTACGCATCCCACGCCCGCTCACCAGCAGCTTCGCGCAACCGATATACAGCACCACCGTCGCCACCAGCATGAAGGTGATCGCCACGCTGATCTTGATATCCGACACGCCCAGAATGCCGTAGCGGAACGCGTTGACCATGTGCAGCACCGGGTTGGCCAGCGACACGGTCTGCCAGAACGGCGGCAGCAGCGTGATGGAGTAGAACACCCCGCCCAGGTAGGTCAGCGGTGTCAGCACGAAGGTCGGGATGATCGAGATGTCATCGAAGTTGCGTGCAAACACGGCGTTGATAAACCCCAGCAGCGAGAAGATCGTCGCCGTCAGCACCACCACCAGAATGGTGACCCCGAGGTGATGCACCTGCAGGTGGGTGAAGAACAGCGACAGCAATGTCACGATCACCCCGACCATCAAGCCGCGCAGCACGCCGCCCACGGTGTAGCCGATCAGGATGGTGTGCGGCGATACCGGCGAGACCATCAGTTCTTCAATCGAACGCTGGAACTTGCTGCCGAAGAAACTCGACACCACGTTGCCGTAGGCGTTGGTGATCACCGACATCATGATCAGGCCCGGCACGATGTACTCCATGTAGGTGAAACCACCCATGTCGCCGATCTGCCGGCCGATCAGGTTACCGAAGATCACGAAGTACAGGACCATGGTGATCGCCGGCGGCAGCAGGGTTTGCGGCCAGATCCGGGTAAAGCGTTTCACTTCACGATAGATGATGGTTTGCAGCGCGACGAGGTTGGGTTGCAGTTCGGAACTCATACCGCCACCTTCGCCAGATTTTTCTCCACCAGGGACACGAACAACTCCTCAAGGCGATTGGTTTTATTACGCAAGCTCAGCACTTCGATGTTCTGCGTCGCCAACTGGGTGAACAGCGCGGTGATGCCCATGGCTTTGTCCACCTGCACTTCCAGCGTGTGGCCGTCCACCAGGCGGCTCGGGTAGCCGAGCAGTTGCGGCGGCGCCGACAGATTGTTCTTCAAGTCGAGCAGGAAGGTTTCCACATGCAACTGGCCCAGCAGGTTGCGCATGCTGGTGTTCTCGACGATGGTGCCGTGGTCGATGATGCCGATGTTGCGGCACAGTTGCTCAGCCTCTTCCAGGTAATGGGTGGTGAGGATGATGGTGATGCCCTTCTCGTTCAGCTCGGTGAGGAAGGTCCACATCGAGCGACGCAGCTCGATGTCCACGCCTGCGGTGGGTTCATCGAGGATCAACAGGCGTGGCTCGTGCACCAGCGCGCGGGCGATCATCAAGCGCCGCTTCATGCCGCCGGACAGCGAGCGGGACGGCACGTCGCGCTTGTCCCACAGGCCCAGTTGGGTCAGGTATTGCTCGGCGCGTTCCTTGGCGATCTTCGCCGGGATGCCGTAGTAACCGGCCTGGGTCACGACGATGTCGAAGGTCTTTTCAAACTGGTTGAAGTTGAATTCCTGGGGCACCACACCGATGGAGCGCTTGAGCGCTGCCGGGGATTTGTCCAGGTCATGCCCGAAGATATTCACCGTGCCGCTGGTCTTGTTGACCAGGGTCGAGAGGATACCGATGGTGGTGGATTTGCCGGCACCGTTGGGGCCAAGCAAGGCGAAGAAGTCACCTTCGGCAACGTCCAGATCGATACCACTCAGGGCCTGGAAACCGTTGCCGTAGGTTTTGGTTAGCTGCCGGATGGACAGAGCGGAACTCATATCGGAATACGCACCAAAGAAGGAAATAGGAAGAATAGATGAAGGCGCACGCCACGAAGTTCAACGGCGGCGCATGACAGGCATGGTGGCTGCCTGCGCCGCACAAGTACAGTCACCTGTATTAATAGTCAGTATTAAGTCAACGCGGTCATGACCGCTTTGCGGTAGGCCGGGCGTTGTTGCAGGCGTTGGTACCAGGCCTCTAGATGGGGCATTGCAGGGCGTTCGATGGGCATTTCGAACCAGGCGTAGGCAAAACAGCCCAGGGGGATATCGCCCATGCCGATCTCGTTGCCCGACAGATACGGCTGTTCGGCGAGGGCTTTGTCCACAGTGGCGAGTGCATCGATGCAGGCTTGGCGCCCGGCGTGGATGCTGTCCCAGTTCTGTTTTTCCGCAGGGGTGCGCAGGATGCCCCAGAACACGGCCTTGAACGGTTCGGCGAGGGTGGAAGTGGTCCAGTCCATCCATTTTTCCGCGCTGGCCCGGGCTTTCAGGTCAGTCGGGTACCAACTGGACGCCTGCCTGGCGCAGAGATAACGCACGATGGTGTTGGATTCCCACAACACAAAGTCGCCGTCTTCGATCATCGGCACTCGGCCATTGGGGTTCAATGCGCGGTACTGCGGCGTGTCGACCACACCAAACGCGCCGCCCGCGTCGATGGCCTCGTAATCCAGGCCGAGTTCCTCGGCGCACCACAGTGCTTTCCTGACGTTTGACGAATTTTTACGACCCCAGATTTTCAGCATGACCGTGCCTTATTGTGTGGTGAGCGCAGCAGCATACGCCGGTTCAGGCACGGCTTAAATCGGTCTGCATATCACCGAGCAAGGGCGGACTGTCATCGGTGAACAGGTGCGGGTAACAGGCACGGATATGCTCGAAGAAAAACGCCTCGGGCACGTCAGGAAATTGCCCGTGATCCACCACGTACTCCATCGAACGCTGCCCCTGGCGATTGAACGCGTGGAACACGCTGTCATTGACCCCATCGAACTCCAGCGCCGGCACATCGAACACATCACACAGCTGCTGATTGAACGCCGGCGTGGCCTTGACCCAACGCCCATGCAGGAACAGCTCGGTATAGCCATGCATGGCAAACACATCGCTTTTCAGCAGCGCGAGCAGGCGCGGCGTGGACAGGTGATTGCGCACATCCGCCAGGCCGATGCGCGCCGGGATGCCGCAATGGCGGGCGCAAGCGGCCAGCAAGGTGGCCTTGGGCACGCAATAGCTTTCGCCGGCGGCCAGGGCGAAGCTGGCGCTCAGGGTGCCGGGGTCGCGGCTGAAGGTGTAGGGGTTGTAGCGAATCGCCTCACGCACGGCGTAATAAAGGCTGACTGCCTGGTCATTTAAATCCCCGCTAGTACCGCGATGTTTTTCGGCGAACTCCACCACCGCAGGGTGGTCACTATCGATGAAGCGGCTGGGACTCAGGTACGTATCCATGAGCGTTATCTCTGAAGGAAGCCTGGAGTCTAGCGACAGGCCTGCCCGAGCGATAACGACGAATCGGCCAAATCTCGTAACACCCCTATCACCCCGCTTGTTCGGATGCCGACTAAGCTCCAGGGTGGTTTCGCCCCTGGTTTCACGGAGGATTGAATATGCTGTTGTTGTGGATACTGGTTCTGGTCGCTGGCATTGCCTACCTGGCACACCGTCGCACCGCGCCCCTGCCCGCTCTGGGCGTCGTTGCCGTCTACCTGCTGGCGATGGGCGTATGGAGTCACGCGCCAGGATGGTTGCTGCTGATCTTCTGGGTATTGCTGGCCATCGTCACGGCGCCCTTGCTGCTGCCAGACCTGCGCCGCCAATACTTCACCAAACCGCTGTTCAGCTGGTTCCAGAAAGTCCTGCCGCCGATGTCCGAGACCGAGCGCGATGCCATTGATGCCGGCACGGTGTGGTGGGACGGCGAACTGTTCAGCGGCCGCCCCGACTGGGACAAGTTGCTGGCCTACCCCAAGGCCCAACTGACCGAAGAGGAACAAGCGTTCATCGATGGCCCCACGGAAGAACTCTGCGCCATGGTCAGCGACTGGGAAATCGGCCAGGCCATGGACCTGCCGCCCGCCGCCTGGGAACACATCAAGACCCACGGTTTCTTCGCCCTGATCATTCCCAAGGAGTACGGCGGCAAGGGTTTTTCCGCCTATGCCCACTCCCAGGTCGCGATGAAACTCGCCACCCGCAGCGGCGACCTGGCGTCCACCGTGATGGTGCCCAACTCCCTCGGCCCGGCCGAACTGCTGCTGCACTACGGCACCGATGAACAACGTAATCACTACCTGCCACGCCTGGCCCGAGGCGATGACATTCCCTGCTTCGCCCTCACCGGCCCGCTGGCCGGCTCCGACGCCGGCGCCATGCCCGACACCGGGATCATTTGCAAAGGTGAATGGGAAGGCCAGGAAACCCTCGGCCTGCGCTTGAACTGGGAAAAACGCTACATCACCCTCGGCCCGGTCGCGACCCTGCTGGGCCTGGCCTTCAAGGCCCACGACCCGGACCATCTGCTGGGTGACGAGGAAGACCTGGGCATCAGCCTGGCGCTGATTCCGACGAATACGCCCGGCGTGGACATCGGCCGTCGCCACCTGCCCCTCGGCGCCGCCTTCATGAACGGCCCCAACTCCGGCAAGGATGTGTTCATCCCCCTGGAATTCCTGATTGGCGGCCAGGAAATGCTCGGCAAGGGCTGGATGATGTTGATGAACTGCCTGTCGGTAGGCCGTTCGATCTCCCTGCCTGCGGTGGGCACCGGCGCGGCCAAGTTCACCAGCCTGGTGACCGGCCAGTACGCCCAGGTACGCGAACAATTCAACGTCCCGCTGTCAGCCTTCGAAGGCATCCAGGAAGCCCTCGCGCGTATCGGCGGCAACGCCTGGCTGATGGACAGCGCGCGCATGCTCACCGCCAACGCGGTGGACCTCGGCGAAAAACCCTCGGTATTGTCGGCGATCCTCAAGTACCACCTCACCGAACGTGGCCGCGAGTGCATCAGCCACGCCATGGACGTACACGGCGGCAAGGGCATCATCATGGGCCCGAACAACTACCTGGGCCGCAGCTGGCAAGGTGCGCCGATCTTCATCACCGTCGAAGGCGCGAACATCCTCTCGCGCAACCTGATGATCTTTGGCCAGGGCGCGATCCGCTGCCACCCGTTCGTCCTCAAGGAAATGGCCCTGGCCGGGCGTGAAGACCACGACCAGGCACTCAAGGAGTTCGACGGCCTGCTGATGCAACACATCGGTTTTGCCGTGAGCAACGCCGCCAGCACCCTGGTACTGAACTTCGGCGCGGGCCACTTCGAGAAGGCACCGGGCAACCGCTTGAGCCAGGGTTACTTCCGCGCGCTGAACCGCCAGGCCGCTGCCTTCGCCCTGCTCGCCGACCTGAGCATGATGTTGCTCGGTGGCGAATTGAAACGCCGCGAACGCCTGTCCGCGCGCCTGGGTGATGTGCTCAGCCACCTGTACCTGGCTTCGGCGGCGCTCAAGCGTTACCACGACCTGGATTCACCGGACCATCTTGAGCCGCTGTTCACCTGGGCCATGGAAGAAAGCCTGGGTGAATCGGAGCGCGCCTTGGATGAACTGTTGAGCAACTTCCCGAACAAGGTGCTCGGTGGCCTGCTGCGGGTGATCGTGTTTCCGTTCGGCCGCCGCCACACCGGGCCGTCGGATGCGCTGGATGCCGAAGTCGCGGCAGTGCTTGGCCGGGCCAAAGGCGACCCGACCCTGGAGGAACTGCTCGCCGGCTGCTACCGCCCGCAATCGGCGGACGATCCGGTGGGCGCCCTGCAACACGCCTACGACCTGCTCGGCGCCAGCCATCCGCTGCAGAAAAAACTGCATACCGCGCTCAAGAGCGGCCAGGTCAAACCGGCCGCCGGCGAGCATGCCATCGACGCGGCGCTCGAAGCAGGCGTGCTGCAACCGGCCGAAGCGCAAACCCTGCGTGACGCCGAAGCGGCGCGGCGCAAGGTGATCGACGTGGATGATTTCAGCAAGGAAGAGCTGACCCAAGCTGAGGGTAAAGTCCGCTGAGTCGAGCGGTGATATAAAAACGGGCGCGAGAGGCATATACTCTCGCGCCCGTTTTTGCTTTAGAGGACTTATCTCGTGTCCAACGTCGTTGCCGATCATCTCGTCTTGCTCGACCACCTGCGCAGCATCCTGGTTGCCGTCGGCGAAGCCGAACAGGTGCCCGAGGAAAGCCATACCCTGTTCCTGGAGCGCTTCGACGAACTGCGCGCCCTGCTGCCCATCGACCCGATCGAAAGCCAGTACCTGGGCCAGGACCTGATGAGCCAGGTCATCCTGCGCTACCCACAAATTGCCCACCTGGTGCCGCGCGACCTGCTGTGGTTCTTCGGCGGCGACTGCCTGCACTTCATGCCCGATGAAGAACTGGACATGTACCAGGCCCTGGAAGAGCGTCGCTTCGAAGCCGAGCAGAACGACGAACCGTTCGACTGGAACCAGGAAAAGCAGCTGCTGGCCATGCCGGTGGACCAGAGCAAGCACTGATTTTTCAGACCCGCACAAAGCTAAATGTGGGAGCTGGCTTGCCTGCGATGCAGACAACTCGGTACATCAGGCAAACCCAGTTGATGCCATCGCAGGCAAGCCAGCTCCCACAGAAAAGCCAGCTCCCACAGAAGCCAGCGCCCAGCACTAGCGTTGGCGTAGTGTTGGCTCTCGCTCCATACACTCCACCAAATAATCAATAAACACCCGCACCTTCGGCGGCAGATACCGCGTCGGTGAATGCAACAACCACACCTCACCGTGATACGACGCAATAAAATCCCACTGCGCCAACACCTGCACAATTCTCCCCGCCTCCAGATCATGGCGCGCCGTAAAGTACGGCAGGCTGCCGATCCCCACATGCTGCAACACCGCGTCCAGACGCACCCCGGTATGGTTCGCCGCATACCGCCCACGCACCCCGACCGTTACCGTCTTGCCGGCTTGGCGAAACTTCCAGCGTGCATCCGCCGGTGTTTCCCCCAGGTAGATGCAACTGTGTTCCAGCAAATCATGGGGGTGTTGCGGTGTGCCGTGTTCGGCCAGGTACTGCGGCGTGGCGCACAACAGGTGCTCGATGGGAAACAACGGCCGCCCCACCAACCCCGGTGGCGGGCTTTCGGAGATGCGCAGGATCAGGTCGAGGTTGTCGTCGATCAAGTCCACCGGCCGATCCTCAAGGATCAACTGCACATCCACCTTGGGGTAGCGCCGCAAGAACTCCGGCACATGCGGGTGTATCACAAACCGCCCCACCGCCTTGGGCACGCTGACGCGCACCCGGCCTTCGGCTTCGTGGGTGAATTGGCCGCTGACCTCCATCACCGCGCGCGCCGCGTTGACCATGTCCTGGCAACGCTTGAACACCTCTTCGCCGCCTTCGCTCAAGCGCAACTTGCGCGTCGTGCGTTGCAGCAAACGGGTGGCCAGGGCCTTTTCCAGATGGGAAATGCTGCGGCTCACCGATGACGGTGAAACGCCCATCTGCCGGGCGGCTGCGGAGAAGCTGCCGGTTTCCACCACCTTGACGAAAATCGCCATTTCGCCCAGCAGTGGCAAAGGAAGATTGATGCTCATGACGCACAGGTCCATTGATAATTGAACGGATTATCACCCATCCGCGCACTATTTATACTGCCCGCAGAACCCTGATGCGGATGTAGATAATGACCGAGCGCCTGTTTTTCACCCACGACCACCTGACCGCCGAACTCGAAGTGCTGGCCTGCACGCCCCACGAAGAGCACTTCGCGGTGACCTTGCAGTCGACGATTTTCCACCCCCAGGGCGGCGGCCAGCCTTTCGACACCGGCTGGCTCGGCGACAGCCAAGTAGTGCGCGTCACCCAGGAGCCCGACCGCGTAGTGCACTACGTCGATCAGCCCGTCGCGCTGGGCCCCATTACCGCGCGCGTCGACCCGCAACGCCGCAGCCTGCACACCCGCCTGCATTCCGCCGGGCACTTGATCGGCAACGCCGGCGAACAACTGGGCTGGATGCCGATCAAGGCCCATCACTGGCCGGGCGAAGGCAAGATCAGTTTTATCCGTGGCGAAGCGGCGCAAGACATGGACGCCGACGCGATCCAACAGCAGATCAACCACTGGATCGCGGCAGATTACCCACGCCACATGAACCTGGAAGACGGCACCCGCGAAGTCGGCTTCGGTGAATTGCCGGCCTATGCCTGCGGCGGTACCCACGTCCAGGCCCTGAGCGAACTTGGCCAGGTGACGATCCTGACCCTGTCGGAGAAAAAGGGCACGTTGTCGGTGCGCTACAGCCTGGACTAAACCGCTATCGCCCCCGCCCGCCCCGGCTCCACCACAAACGACTTCAGCGTCGCCACCGTGGCCGTCGGGTCACGCGGATCAGTGATCACACGCAAGTTGGTCAGCATCTTGTCCGCCTCGATGTCCACCGACACATACCCACGCTGGCGGCTGTCGAAAAACTTCACATGGGGGTTGAGCGGCAGCAGTTTGCTGAACGCATCAAAGGGCGGCCCGTCCGAGGTCACGGAAGTGCCGACAAACTCCGTCGCGACAATCGGCGAGTCCAGGTTGTTGCCATCCGCGTGCAGGTCGGTGACCCAGAACGAATGAATATCCCCGCCCCAGAACACCGGATTCTTCACCCGATTGCGCTGGATAGACGCCAGCATCCGCGCCCGGTTGGCCATGTAGCCATCCCAGCCATCGGTCCAACGCCCGGGCTTGTGGTCGGTCAGGTCACGCTGGATCAGCGGCGCCACCAGCAAGTCCTGGGCGATCACGTTCCACTGCGCCTGCGACTGCGCAAAACCCTGATCCAGCCAGGCCTCTTGCTGCCAGCCGAGCATGGTGCGGCCAGGGTCGCGCAAGTCATGGCAGAGATTGTCGGCGAGGTGCCCTTGGTGGCTGCGGTTGGCCGGAATGCACGGTTGCTCGGAACGGTACTGGCGGCCGTCGAGCACATGGAAACGCGCCAGTTGGCCGTAGTCCAGTCGCCGATAGATGCGCATGTCCGCGCCTTTCGGCAGGCTGCTGGCCCGTAGCGGCATATGTTCGTAATAGGCCTGGTAAGCCGCCGCGCGCTGTAGGAGAAATTGCGCCACCGGGATCTTCGGGTCTTGGGACCAGCGGTTGGCGTAGTCATTCTGCACTTCATGATCGTCCCAGGTCGCGACGCTGGGAGCCGCAGCGTGCAAGGCCTGCAAGTCGGGATCGGTCTTGTACAGGGCGTAGCGGTTGCGGTAATCACTGAGGCTTACCGCATTGCCACTGCCATGGGAGCGAATGACTTTGCCCGACGACGGCGCGTAGGAACTGTCGTAGATATAATCCCCGAGAAAAAACACCAGGTCCGGTTGCTCGGCGGCGAGGTGGCGATAGGCGCTGAAATATCCGCGCTCCCAATGCGAGCACGACACAAACCCCACCCGCGCTGCCACGCTGGCATGCAACGGCGGCGCCGTGCGGGCCTGCCCCACCGGGCTCTGCGCGCCAAGGCCATCGAACTGATACCAATACGGCCGACCCGCCTCCAACCCCGCCACTTCGACGTGTACCGAGTGGGCAAACCGTGCGCTGGCCATGACCTCGCCCTGGCGCACGATGCGCGTCATCGCCGCATCGCTGGCTACTCGCCAACGTACCGGCACCGCACGGCTCAAGCCGCCACCGCCATCGGCGGCGTTGAACATCGGCGCCAGGCGCGTCCAGATCACAAAGCCGTCCGGCAGTGGGTCGCCGCTGGCGACGCCGAGGGTGAACGGATAATCCACCCCGGCACTGCGCGCAAACGGGCTGAGAATCGCAAACGCCGAGCCCACCGCCAGCCCGGTCAATATCCGGCGGCGGTCATGGTCCACCAAGCCACTCACGAGGGACGCTCCCAGTCCTCACGCACCACGGCAAAGCCGAGCAAGTCCTCGAACACACCGTTCTTGAGAAACGCCTCGCGCATGCAGCCCTCAAAGCGCAGGCCGATTTTCTCCATCACCCGTGCCGATTCCGTGTTGCGGCCAAAGCACTGGCTGCCGACGCGCTGCAAACCCAACTCAGCGAAGCCAAAATCCATCACAGCCTTCGCCGCCTCGGCGCCGTAGCCCTGATTACGACAGTGCGCCGCTACCCAACCGCCGAGGTGCCCGTAGCGATGCCGCGTGTTGAGTCGCAGGCTGACGATGCCGACCAATTCGCCCGTTTCGGACACATGCATGCCCAGGCTGAGCAAGTCGCCCGCACGGTATTTCGCGGCCATGTTGTCGATAAAGGTGTGCGCCGTTTCCAGGGTATAGGGCGACGGAATATTGGCCGTGTTGTCGGCGATTTTCGGCCCGTTGGCGAGTGTGGACAGGGTCTCGGCCTGGTGTGTTTCCAGGGCGCGCAATAGCAGGCGCGGGGTGGACAGATGTGGCAATTCGCTACTCATTCCTCGGGGCCCTCGATGTAAAGTTTCTGAGAATGCCCCTGCTGGATTTCAATTCTGTTACGTCGCAAAAATGACTGCAGAGTCGTCCGTAAGACCTGTCCTAGAGCCCTCAAAACGTCAATTAAAGTTAACCAATCGGTCATTTTTGGTTGTTAGCGTGTCGCCCCTAATTCAATAACGGGGTAGCGGAATGAGAACCTGGGACGAACCGAAAAAACGCAAGGCGCACATCGAATTGATCCCGATGATCGACGTGATGATGTTCCTCCTGGTGTTTTTCGTACTCGTGAGCCTGAACGTGATTCCGGCCCTCGGCATGAAGACCCAATTGCCCAGCGCCAGCAGTTCGCAGCAGCTCAAGCCGCAGAACAAATTCATCCTGACGTTGGGTTTGGCGGGCCAACTGCAACTGGACGGCAAGGACCTCACCGTCGAGGCCTTGGTACCCGCGTTGAAGGCCGCGGAAAAGCCCGATACCAAGTCGACGATCATCGTCAACAGCGACAAGGGCGTGGAGGTTTCGCGCCTGGTGGAAGTGATGGACACCCTGCGCCTGGGTGGCTTTACCTCCGTGTCCATTGCCACGCGTAAGTCCTGATCATGTACGTCCTGTTTCGTGCACGTCAGTTGCTGGGCAGCGTCCCGGCCGTGATCGCCCTGGTGCTGATTGCGATGGGCATCCAGTCGCAAACCTTGAAGGTCGAGCCGGTGTATGACGAGTCGGCGGTGGAGCTGGCTTTGGTCGAGCCGGAGCCGGAAGTAATCCCGGAGCCGGTGGTCGAGCAAGAACCGCCACCGCCGGTGATCGAGGACGAAGAGGCCGCACCGGCCCCACCGCCACCGCCGCCCAAACCGCAGCCAAAACCTGAGCCCAAGCCCAAGCCGGTGCCCAAGCCCGTGGTCGCCAAGCCAACACCCACGCCGACGCCTACCCCGCCACCGGTGGCTGCGAAACCGGCACCCGCCGCCGTGGCCCAGGTCGCGCCGACACCGGCCCCGCCCGCGCCGCCGAAGGTCGATGGCCAGGCCCTGGAAGGCGGTTACCTCAAGGGCTTGCGCAACGAGTTGGACAGCTACAAGCAATACCCCACCGGCCGCCAGGCGTCCCTCGAACGCCCGACCGGCGAGGTGGTGGTGTGGTTGCTGGTAGATCGCCAGGGTCGGGTTCTCGACTCCGGCGTGCAGACCCAGGCGTCGAGCATGTTGCTCAACCGGGCCGCCGCCAACAGCTTGCGTCGCATCAAGCAAGTCAAACCGTTCCCCGAGCAAGCGTTCGGGGGGAGCAATGAGCATCGCTTCACCGCCACCTTCAACTACAGCGTGCAATAAGCACCCGACACCAGGACGACACTGATGAGGTTCACACGGATTCATCTGGCACTCGTTGCCGCAAGCATGGGCCACGGCATGGCCATGGCCGACACCAGCGGCAGCGACGTCGGCACTATCGGCGTACAGGGCAAGGCCACGGCAGGTGGCGGCTATATGGTGCAGGAAGAAAGCATCAAGGGCCGCTCCACGGTGACCAAGGAGGCGCTGGATAAACAGACCGCCACCGGCAACGCCGTGGACAAGCTCAAGTACACCCCGGGGCTGAATATTTCCAGCGAAGACAACACCGGCCTGTCGGGTTTTCGCTTCACCATGCGCGGGCTCAACTCCGACCAGGTGGGCATGTCGGTGGACGGCATGCCGATCAACGACTCGGGCAACTACGCGCTGTATTCCAACCTGCTGGGCGACCCGGAAAACATCGACCAGATCTTCGTCACCCAAGGCTCGGCAGAAGCCGACGGTCCGCATATCGGTTCCAGCGGCGGCAACATCGGCATCGTGACCATCCGCCCAACCAAGGAAACCGGGGCGTTCGTCAAACAGGTCATGGGCAGCAACGCCACGCGCAAAACCTTTGCGCGGCTCAACACCGGCGAGATCAACGGCCTGAGCAACTGGCTGTCGGCGTCCCACACCGAAGGCCAGATGTGGCGCGGCTCGGGCGCGGTGCGCGCAGACAAGGTGGAGTGGAACAGCTTCTTCGATGCCGGCAACGGCAACACGGCCAACCTGATCCTCAAGTACCACGAGCAGGACAACAACAGTTACAGCCAGTTGACCAAAGCCCAGTACCAGCAGAACGGCCGCAAGTACGACCCCTACCCGGCCACGCCGACCGTGGGCAGCAACGGCAAGCTCAACAGCTATTACGCCCTGGCGCAGAACCCGTTCCAGACCTTTACCGGTGTGCTCAACACCCAGTTCAAGCTGGCCGACAACCTAGCCCTGTCGGTGATCCCGTATTACTACTGGGGCAATGGCAGCGGCGTCGGTTCCTCCAGCTATGCGCTCAACCGCGGCTCCAACGCTGGCGGCGTATTCGACCTGAGCAACCTGCCGACCGCCGCGCAATACAACGCCGACGGCTCCTCCACCACCGGCGTGTACTACCGCCCTTCGCGCACCCAGACCTGGCGTCCGGGCATCACCACCAAGCTGAACTGGGATCTGGGCGAACACAGCCTGCAATTCGGCTACTGGTACGAGCGCGCGCGCCAAAGCCAGACCCAGCCGTTCATTGCCCTGAAAAACAGCGGCAAGCCCACCGACACCTGGCCCGACGCCGATTCGGTGGTCGATGCCAACGGCAACACCGTGCAAGGTCGCGACCGCTTCACCGTGACCCCGGCGCAGAAAGTCTGGGCCCAGGACACCTGGTACATCAACCCGGACTGGACCCTGGTCGCAGGCCTGGCCTACATGAACGTCAAGCGTGACGGCACCAACCACGGCAGCCTCACCGAGCAAGCCGAAAAACGTAACCAGACCTACAACAAACTGCTGCCCAACGTCGGCCTCAAGTACCAGCTGGACGAGCAGGACCAGTTGTTCTACAGCCTGTCGCGCAACATGCGCATCCCGCAGAACTACGTGCTGTACGACAAGGGCCTGGACTCGATCAACTCCAAGCCGGAAACCAGCTGGAACCACGAGTTGGGCTGGCGCTTCACCGGTGACGACATGACCGTGGCCGCCACCTTGTTCTACATGCAGTTCAAGGATCGCCAGGTCTCGTCCAAAGACATCAACGGCGACTTCGCCGACATCAACGCCGGCTCCGTCAACAACAGCGGCCTGGAACTGGAGTGGAGCGGCCTGCTGCCGAATCACTTCAACTACTACACCTCCTACACCTACACCAAGGCCGAGCAGCAGGATGACCTGACCGTCTACAACGCCGGCAAGGCCATCGTGTTGCCCACCAGCGGCAAGCAGTTCGCCAACGTGCCGAAAAACATGCTGGCCGCCAACATCGGCTACGACGACGGGCGCTTCTACGGCACCTTCGGCGGCAAGTACACCAGCAAGCTCTACGGCGACCTGACCAACGACGAAGCCATCTCCGGGCGCACCGTGTTCAACGCCGGCGCCGGTATCTACCTGCCGGTGGACAAGAAGGTGGTCAAGGACGCGACCCTGCGCCTGAACGTCGACAACCTGTTCGACAAGAAATACCTGGACGGCGTGTACACCACCAAGACCAACGCGGCCAGCTACAGCGGTTTCCGCGACGGCGACCCGGCCTACATCGTTGGCCTGGAACGCACCGTGACGGTGTCCCTGGAAGCCAATTTCTAACAGCGAGGTAACGGAACATGGACATGAATGTGCTCCACGACATCACCTTCTATGTGATGTATGCCGCGATGGCCATCGCCATCTTTATCGCCATCGAGCGTGGCCTGTACTTCGCCTATGTGCGCCGCCAGGCCCGCGCGTTGAACGAGGTGCTCGGCGCCAACGTGCACAGCGAGCGCGACCTGCCGGAAAGCCTGACCCGGCGCGACAGCCTGCCGTTGAGCATGGTGTTGCCGGTACTGGCACAGAAAGCCAGCCATGGCTCGCGCAAGGACCTGGATGACGTTATCGAAACCCAGTATCTGACCACCCGTGCTCCATTGGCCCGCAGCCTGTGGATCATCGAAACCATCACCACCGCCGCGCCGCTGTTGGGCCTGCTGGGGACCATTCTCGGCATTATCGACACGTTCAAGGCGCTGGCGTCGGCCGGTGTGTCCGACCCAGGGCAGATTTCCGGTGGTATCGGGACGGCGTTGTTTGCGACCGGTTTGGGGATCGCCATCGCGCTGTTCTGCGTGGTGTTCCACAACTTCTTCCAGGACAGCCTGGAGCGCATCAACGACCAGCTGAAAATCCTGCTGATCCGCGCCGCCACCGGTGCCCGTGTGCAGAGCGAAGTACCGCACCTGGTGCCGACGCCGCTGCATAGCCGTACTGCATGATCGTTTGAGCGGGCGCGCAATGCGCCCGCTTTTTTCCTGTTAGGAAGACCTATGCCCATCTCCTTGAAATTGCGCATCGCAGGCCTCGCCGGCTTGCTCCTCAGTCCGCTGGCCCAGGCGGACTTTTCAATTGCGGGGTTTGAACTGGTACACACCGTGCCCGTGGACACCACCCTCGGCACCGACGATTTGCGCCAGCCCGGCCCGGTGTGGATCGAACTGTTTGACGCGGCCAAGAGCAGCATTGATATCGGCCAGTTCTACGCCGCCGACCATCCCGGCTCGGTGATGGACACCGTCATCGAACACTTGGAAGCGGCCGGCAAACGCGGTGTGAAGATTCGCTTCCTGCTCGAAGAAAAAGGCCTGAACTTGTCGGAGGCTTCCACACTGGAACGCTTGCGCGCGATCCCCAACGTGACCTTCCGCGTGCTGGCCTACGGCCAACTGAGTGGCGGGATCATCCACGCTAAATACCTGGTGGTGGACGGCAAGCAGGCGTTTGTCGGCAGCCAGAATTTCGACTGGCGCTCCCTCGAACATATCCACGAAACCGGCTTGCGCATCAGCGATACCGCGGTGGTTGGCCAAGTGCAGGCGATCTTCGACCAGGACTGGCAAGCCCAGGCGGCGCTGGCCGCCAACCAACCGGTGCAACTGCCCGCCACAGGTAAAGAACCGCCGCGTACCGGCAATTACCTGGTGGCCAGCCCACAACGCTACAACCCGCCCGGCGTCGGCGATTCACAGCTGGAACTGCCGCGCCTGCTAAGCGAAGCGAAACACGACGTGCGCGTGCAACTGCTGGACTACGCACCGCTGTCCTACGGACCCGATCGCACCCGTCCGTACTACGCGGTCATCGACAACGCCATCCGTGCAGCAGCCGCACGGGGGGTGTCGATCAAGCTGATGGTGTCCAACTGGAACACCGACAAGCTGGAACTGCCCTACCTCAAGAGCTTGGCCGTGCTGCCCAACGTGCAAATCAAGATCGTCACGCTGTCAGAAGCCAAGCAAGGCTTTATTCCCTACGCGCGGGTGATCCACAGCAAGACCATGGAGATCGACGGGCAAGTGGCCTGGGTTGGCACCAGCAACTGGTTGGGCGGCTACCTGGATAATTCGCGCAACCTGGAGGTGGTGATGCGCAATGAAGCGATGGCCAAGCGTGTGGGGCAATTGCATGAACAGTTGTGGGATGGGCCTTACGCTAGAGCCCTGGAGATAGACAAGGAATACCCCGAGCCCCACCCTGGCCAGCATTGACGATCGGCACCCGGGAAATGGTAGTGTGTGGAAATGTTTCTGACGCTTTAGTCAGAAACCTCTTACTCACTACCTGCCAAGGAATGCTTCAACAATGCCCTTCCCACTCAAGCAACTGGCGGCTGCCACCCTGTTTGCAGCCAGCCTCACGGCGATCGCCACCCCTGCCTTCGCCAACATCAGCGCCGAGCAAAGCACGGCGATTCTGAAGAGCTTCAACGAAACCTCCGTCACTGATTTCCGTGGTTTCCTCGGCTCCCTGGCCAAGGGCGACCTGGGCAAAACCGCCGACGTAGGCCCGGCGATCAGCGCTTTTCTCGACAACAAAACCCTGAGCGCCGAGCAGCAGAACGAAATCAATCGCCTGCTGGGCATCTACACGCGGGTGAAATACGGCAAGGCGGCTACCGAAACCCTGCGCGAACTGGTGGAAATCCCGACCTTCAATATCGACGGCTTGCCGCAGTACAAAAACCCGGAATTTCTCAAGATCGCCGCGAAGATCCAGGACCTGGCCAAAGCCTTCAACCTGAACTTCCGCAACGTCGACAACCGTGTGTATGAAATTTCCCTGGAAGGCGCCAGCGATGAAGTGGTCGGCATTCATGCCCACGCCGACGTGGTGCCGGTCACACCGGAAAACTGGGTGCTCAAGGACGGCACCAAGCTCGACCCATTCAAGGTCACGCTGATCGGCGACCGCATGTACGGTCGTGGCACCGAGGACGACAAGAACGGCATCGTCGTGGCGATGTATGCGATGAAAGTGATCAAGGAAGAGAAACTGCCGCTGGCGCGCACGTTCAAGCTGTTGGTGGACACCACCGAGGAAACCTCCGGCGACGCGATTCCCTATTACTTCGAACACAACCCGACGCCGCAGTACAACCTGGCGCTGGACGGCGGCTACCCGGTGGTGATCGCCGAAAAAGGATACGGCACCGTGATGGCCACGTTCCCGCGCCGCAAGGGCGAAGGCAAAGGTGCGGAAATCATCGCAATGACCGGCGGCATGGCCACCAACCAGATTCCGTCGGCCTCGGTGGCGACCTTCGTCAGCGACAAGCCCGCCGAGCTCGCAGCCAGCCTGCAAACGGCCGGCGCTGACTATGCCAAGAACAATGGCGGCGACTTCGAGGTGACGGCCAAGGTGGTCGGCAAAGAGGTCAAGCTGACGGTGAGCGGCGTTTCGGCGCACTCCTCCGAGCCCGAGTCCGGCATCAACCCGGTGGCGCGCATGCTGGAACTGATCCACAGCGTCGACGGCAAGATCGCCCTGAAGCACAACCACATCACCGACGCCGCGCGGTATGCGTCCGACAACTGGGGCCTGGATTACCTGGGCGGCAAGTTGGGCGTAGGGTTCGCTGACGATTTCATGGGCCCACTGACCACCTCGCTGACCTTCGTCGGCCTGGATGACAAGGCGTTCAAGCTGGCCGTGAACCTGCGCGTGCCGAAGGGCAAATCCCCGGAGACGCTGAAAAAGGAAATTGCCGACAAGCTGAGTGCGTGGGACAAGCACACCAAGGTCAAGGTGAGCTTCACCTACTCGGTGGCCGAGCCGATGTACCGCAACCCGGAAGGCGAGTGGGTCAAGGCGCTGTTGGCGGTGGCCAGCGAAAACCTGGGCATGGAACACAAATTCGGCACCTCGGCCGGCGCGACCTCGGTGCATGAACTGCCCAATGGCGTGCAATTCGGCCTGGCAAGGCCGGAAGTGAAGTACACCGGGCACACCGACAACGAGTTCAAGACCGTGGAGCAGTTCCTGCTGGACTTGCAGATCGTCACTGAAATGATGGGGCGTGTCGGGCAGTTGCCGAAGCTCTGATCCTGATGGGCTGGATCATTCCCACGCTCTGCGTGGGAATGCTCCTTGTGACGCTCAGCGTCACGCGGGACGCGGAGCGTCCCAAGAGGCGTTCCCACGCAGAGCGTGGGAACGATCAATCGCGCGCAAACAAAAACGCCGATCATCTCTGATCGGCGTTTTTGTTGAATATGGAGCGGGAAACGAGACTCGAACTCGCGACCCCGACCTTGGCAAGGTCGTGCTCTACCAACTGAGCTATTCCCGCAAATGGCGTCCCCTAGGGGACTCGAACCCCTGTTACCGCCGTGAAAGGGCGGTGTCCTAGGCCACTAGACGAAGGGGACACGCTACTGGAACACATGGTGTGTATTCCAGTGCCCAGAGGTTAGATCCGAAGATCATGCCCTGGTTTCACTCAGTACCGCCCGAAGGCAACACTGCTTAAATTGGAGCGGGAAACGAGACTCGAACTCGCGACCCCGACCTTGGCAAGGTCGTGCTCTACCAACTGAGCTATTCCCGCAAAATGGCGTCCCCTAGGGGACTCGAACCCCTGTTACCGCCGTGAAAGGGCGGTGTCCTAGGCCACTAGACGAAGGGGACACACAACTGAAACACATGGTGTGTATTTCAGTGTCCAGAGGTTAGATCCGAAGATCATGCCCTGGTTTCACTCAGTGCCACCCGAGGGCAACACTGCTTAAATTTGGAGCGGGAAACGAGACTCGAACTCGCGACCCCGACCTTGGCAAGGTCGTGCTCTACCAACTGAGCTATTCCCGCAATATGGCGTCCCCTAGGGGACTCGAACCCCTGTTACCGCCGTGAAAGGGCGGTGTCCTAGGCCACTAGACGAAGGGGACACACGTACAACTTCACTACCTAACTGCGTTTCGCTGTGTGCTTTCCGCGTTAAGTGGCGCGCATTCTATGGATGGATTGAAAGGTCGTCAACCCCCAAGGATAAATTTATTAAAATCAATGACTTCGCCCTGCTTTCCCGGCCGGTGCAGGCATTCTGCCTGTCTGCGCCTTGGCGCCTATATTCTGGCGCACGACAAGGCGTTATAGTTCGCCGCAGCAAATGATGGCAATGTGCATCTATGCAGGGAAGGATTACCTATATAGAAGAATCTACCTGGGCAACTGGTCGATCAGTCCTATCCGCCGGATGCCCCAATCACTACACTCCACTGCAAACCCTACAAAGAGGTCACACCGGTGACACCACTCCTGATCACCCTGCTGGTAATAGCCGGGATCGTAATACTGATCGCCATTGGCTACATGAACCACGTGGTGGAAAACAACAAACTGGAAAAGCAGCGCACCGTGATCGAGCTCAATGATCGCCTGCGTCGCTGCGGTGAAATCACCGAGACGTTTCCTGGCCAGTTGATGACCCCGGCGCTCAAGTTGCTGATGACCCGCCTGGAGCTCAACGTCAACCAGCGCCTGCTCAACCTCAACAAGACCAGTGCAGCGCTCAAGGCACGTATCAGCGAGCTGAACGCATTGATTGCCCAGGGCGAATCGATCCCGGTGAACAACCCACCGGCACCGATCCAGACCGAAGCCAAGGCCAAGGACGTTCGCTTCCTGCTGGAAGCCCTGCACGGCCAGGTCACCCGCGCCGCCCAGGATGGTTTCCTGCCGACCAACGAAGCCAAGCACTGGATCAAGGAAATCCGCCACATCCTGGTGCTGCTGCACATCGAGTTCTTCAACAACCTCGGCCAGCATGCCCTGCAACAGGGCCAGCCCGGCCAGGCGCGCCTGGCGTTCGAACGTGGCGTGCAGTACCTGCGCAAACAGCCGGAGCCGGTGATCTACGCCGCGCAACTGCAATTGCTGGAGGCACAACTGGCCCGCGCCAACTCCACGGTATTGACCAACAGCAAGCCGGCCGAGGACGAGGTCAACGAACTGACCGAAGGCCTCAAGGTGGTCGACGCCGACGCCGAGTGGAAAAAGAAAGTCATCTACGACTGATCGTCCCCGCTCCCCTGTGGCGAACCCGGTTCGCCACATGCCATCACTTTGCACCTATCGCCCCGCCCCCTTCTCGCGTAAAAAAGTGCCCCTCACTCCGTGAAGTCAGAGGCCTGCTATGCCTGTCACCGTGATAGATGGACAACCGCTGCACTATATCGACCAAGGCAGCGGCCCCGCCGTGCTGCTAGGATCGAGCTACCTGTGGGACCGCACCATGTGGACGCCGCAGATCGAAGCCCTGTCGCAACAATACCGCGTGATCGTCCCCGAGCTGTGGGGCCACGGCGAATCGGGCCCGCTGCCCACCCGCACCCGATCCCTCGATGACCTTGCCCGCCAGGCCCTGGCGCTGCTCGACCACCTGGACATCGCCCAGGTCAACCTGGTGGGCCTGTCGGTCGGCGGCATGTGGGGCGCACGCCTGGCGCTGCTGGCGCCCGAGCGCGTCAACAGCCTGGTGCTGATGGACACCCACCTCGGCGCCGAGCCCGAAGCCACGCGCCAGTACTACTTTTCGCTGTTCAAGATGATCGAAGACGCCGGCGCCATTCCCGAGCCGTTGCTGGATGTGATCGCACCGATCTTCTTCCGCGCGGAGGTCGACCGCGAGTCCGCGCTGTATCAGGATTTTCGCCAGACACTGCAGGACTTTCCCCGCGAGCGCCTGCTGCAAAGCATCGTGCCATTGGGCCGCCTGATCTTCAGCCGCGAGGATGTACTGGACCAACTGCCGCGCCTGGACGCCGACACCACCCTGGTGATGTGCGGCGAACAGGATAAACCCCGGCCACCCGCCGAATCCCGGGAAATGGCCGAGTTGATCGGTTGCAGCCTGATCCTGATCCCCGACGCCGGGCATATCAGCGCCCGGGAGAACCCGGACTTCGTCAATGAGGCGCTGCTGACCTTCCTCGCCAACCACGCCTGACTGCCCTCCTCCCTGGTCGCTACAGGCGTGTAGCGATCACAGGCGGAAGTGCCCCACCATGCCCTTGAGTTCCGTGCCCAACTGCGCCAACTGGATGCTCGACGCGGCATTGCCCTGCATGCTCAACGCCGACTGATCGGCGCTGGCGCGAATGCTGGTGACGCTGCGATTGATCTCTTCGGCCACCGAGCTTTGTTCCTCGGCCGCCGCAGCAATCTGCTGGTTCATCTGCTGGATCAACGACACCGCCGTGGCGATGCTGCCCAGGGCGCTCTCGGTTTCCAACGCATCGCTGACCGCCAGTTTCACCAACTCGCCACTGTGCTGGATCTGCTGCACCGACGACTGCGCCGCGCTGCGCAAGGTGCTGACCAGCCGCTCGATTTCTTCGGTGGATTGCTGGGTGCGCTTGGCCAGCGCGCGCACCTCATCGGCCACCACCGCAAAACCACGGCCTTGTTCCCCGGCACGCGCGGCTTCGATAGCGGCATTGAGGGCCAGCAGGTTGGTTTGCTCGGCCACGCTTTTGATCACCCCCAGCACGGTGCCGATGTTCTGGATTTCGGCACTGAGGCTGTCGATGCTGGCACTGGCGCTGGTACTGGAGCTGGCGAGCAGCTCGATACGCTGCAAACTCTGGCGCACCACCTGCTGGCCGCTGTCCACCTTGCTGTCGGCGGTCTGCGCGGCCTGGGCGGCTTGTTCGGCGTTGCGCGCCACGTCGTGCACGGTGGCGGTCATCTGGTTCATCGCCGTGGCCACCTGCTCGGTTTCTTCCTTCTGGCTGCTGACCTCGACATTGGTCTGCTCGGTGACGCTGGACAGTGAATGCGCCGAACTGGCCAGCTGTTCGATGCCCGCCTGCAACCCGCTGACCATCTGGCTCAAACCATTGCCCATCTGCTGCATCGCCAGCATCAACTGGCCGATTTCATCGCGCCGGCTGACCTCCATCCGCCCGCTCAAATCACCCGCCGCAATCTGCTGCGCGACGGCGATCACACGGCGCAGCGGCGCGACGATCAAGCGCGTAATCACCAGCGCCGCAATCAACCCCACCAACAGGGCCAGGGCGGACGAACCGATGATCAGCAAGGTACTTTTCTGCAGTTGCGCCTGCATCGACTGGTCTTCGGCGGCATAGGCCTGGTTGACCCGGTTGACCACCTGCTCGGCGCGCTCACGCAGCTGTTTGTAAACGATCTTTTCCTGCGCCAACAGGCCGGTGTATTCACTGAGTTTCTCGCTGAACGCGGCGATATGCCCGGAAACTTCGTTGAGCACCGTCTGGTAGCCAGGGTCCTTGACCGCGGTTTTCAATTGTTCGACCTGGGCCAGTGCCTGGTCGGCCTGCTCGATCTTGCCTTGTTCGCCGCTGTCTTCATCGCCCTTGCGGCTCTGGTCCAGGCGCACGTGGGCCTCGTTCATCGCTTGCAACATCAAGCGCGACACCTGGCTGACCTGCCCCGCCTGCTCGATAAACTCGGCGCCCTCCTTGCCTTGGCTTTCCTTGAGGCCATAGGCGCCGTCATCCGCCAGGCCGGCCTGCAATACGTCAAGGTTGTTGGCCACGCTGGACACCGACCAACTGGCCATCTCCAGCGCCAGGTCCTTGGTCTGGGTCAACTCGACAAACTCGTCGAACGCCTTGCGGTAGGCGGCCAAGGCTTGCTCGACATCGGTCATGGCCGGCACATTGGCGGCCGACTGCGCCTTGAGGCTCGCCGCCAGGGCCGCCAGGGCATCGACGCTCGCATGCAAGTCTTCGACGGCTTTGGGGTCGGCGTGCAGCGCGTAGTCTTGCTCGATCAAGCGCACCTTGAGCAAGCCGCTGTTCAGCGAGGACATGCTGTTGAGGCCTGCAAAACGCTGCCCCACGGTTTGCAGCGACCACACCCCGATCGCCGCCACCAGCGCCGTCAGCAACAGCACCAAGAGGAAGCCCAAGCCCAGTTTCTTCGCCATACCGAGGTTGGCGAAACGTCGTTGCACGCCTGAAATCATTGCACTTGAACCCTCTTGCAATGGCAGCTGCCATCCAGCCCGATTGACCAGCAACGAGATTCGCAACCACGGGCCACCGACACAAGGCATTGGCGCCACAATAATGGCAAAAAGCTACATGCTCGTCGTTTTCAGAATGGTCGAGGTCGATCTGGCAGGCCCCATGCGGCGGAACAACGCCAAGGCGCGCTGATCAGCCGCATAGGCCACGTTGATCCGCAGCCAATCGCTGTGCTCCCCTGTCGGGCTGAACAACGCCCCCGGCGACAGCAGCACGCCCAGTCGACGGGCACAGTCCGGCAACCGCGCACGCGGCTCCCCACCAGGGCGCGCCCACAGGAACATGCCCCCGGCTGGCACGGCAAACACCTCCCACTCCTCGTCCTCCAGCACTTGCAGGGTGGCGGACATTTGCATGTTCAGGCGCTTGCGCAGGCGCTGCACCCACTTGCGATAGGTGCCATTGGCCAGCAGCGTGGCCACCACCGCCTCGGCAAACCGCGAGGTACCGAGGCCGGTCAGGGTCTTGAGGTTGACCAGTTGCGCGATGATCGCGGTACTGGCACTGAGATAGCCCACCCGCAGGGCGCTGCTCAGGGTCTTGGAGAAGCTGGAGATGTAGATCACCCGGTCATCATGGGGCAACGCCGCCAGGCGCGTGCAGTTGGCATGTTGCAGGTCGCCATAGACATCTTCTTCGATGATCAGGAAATTTTCGGCCTGGGCCAGTTGCAGCAAGCGCTCGGCCACTGTGCGACACAGGCTGGTGCCGGTGGGGTTGTGATACAGGCTGCTAATGAACAGGCATTTGGGCCGATGAGACTGCAACAGCGTTTCCAGCACGGCAATGTCCGGGCCACCACGGGTGCGTGGCACCTCCAGCAGCTTGACGCCCTGGAAGGCCAACTGGCGATAGAGGTTGCCGTAGCCAGGAGTTTCCACCACCACCGTGTCGCCGGCCTTGAGCAGCGCGCGTATCAGCAGGTCCTGGGCCTGGCTGGCGCCCTGGGTGGTGAGAATGCGGTCGAGGCTGCTGGCCACGTGCATGCGGGTCAGGCACTTGAGCAATTGTTCGCGCAGCACCGGCAACCCCAGCGGCGTGCTGTAGTTGAACACACCGCCGGTGTCGGTGCGGCTGACCTCGCGGATCGCGTAGCTGATGTCATCGCTTTCGCGCCAGGCATCCGGCAGCCAGCCACAGCCCAGTTTCAGCTCACCCAGCGGGCTGTCGGTAAAGGCCCCCCAGTCGTGTTCCGCACCTTCATACCAATGGTGCTCGTGGTGGGCCGTGGGCGGGGCCACGACAAACCCCGACCCCGGCTTGGAGGCCAGCAGCCCCTGGGCCACCATGCGCTCAAAGGCCTCGATAACGCTGGATTGGCTGAGCAGGTTGTCGAGGGCTAATTGGCGGATGGAGGGCAGACGCGTGCCCGGGCTCGCCCCGCTCTTGCGAATCCATTGCGCCACCGCGCTGATGATCTGTTGCACCACCGGTACAAGGGCTTGTCGATCGATCCCTAAATCCATGAGCCACTCACTTCGCTGTCTGTTATTCAACCCACAAGAGTTAAGCACAGAAGTACGCCGCGGCCGCTCGGCATTTTTTACTAAATCATTGATTTTATTGAGTTATTTACCTAATGAAACATATTAGCACGCGGCGTTTTGCCAGCTATGGAAAAACCCCACAGCCCCCCGAACCTTTTCAGGTAGGGGTGCGTTTGCAGGTCCTAGATGGCGGTCGCGCCACCGTCCACCGCCAACGCCTGGCCGGTGGTAAACGCGGCACCGTCGCTGCACAAATAAAGCACGGCCGCGGCGATTTCCTCGACCTTGCCGATGCGCCCGACCGGGTGCATGGCGGCGGCGAAATCGGCCTTGCGCGGGTCGGCCTCATAGGCGCGGCGGAACATATCGGTATCGATCACCGCCGGGCACACGGCATTCACGCGGATGCGCTTTTTCGCGTACTCGATGGCCGCCGACTTGGTCAGGCCGATCACCGCATGTTTGGAGGCCGCGTAAATACTCATCTTCGGCGCAGCGCCCAAACCCGCCACCGACGCGGTATTGACGATCGCCCCGCCGCCCTGGGCCAGCAACAGCGGCAGTTGATACTTCATGCACAACCACACACCCTTGACGTTGACACCCATGATGGCGTCGAACTCATCCAGGCTGCCGTCGGCCAGCTTGCCCTTCTCGATCTCGATCCCGGCATTGTTGAAGGCGTAGTCCAGGCGACCATAGGCAGCGACCGTGCGCGCCATCAGTTGCTGCACATCGGCTTCCAGGGTGACGTTGCAACGCACAAACAGCGCTTCACCGCCCGCCTGCTGGATCAGCGCCACGGTGCCCTCGCCGCCTGCCGCGTCCAGGTCGGCAACCACGACCTTCAAACCTTCGGCGGCGAACGCCAGCGCGGTGGCGCGGCCGATACCGGCGGCGGCACCTGTCACCAGGGCGACCTGGCCGGAAAACGTCATGCTCATAGGGATGTCCTTTGGGAGAAATAGCCGTGGGGCGAGTCTAGCCAACGCGGCGGCGGGCGCGTCAGCACTATCAGAAGGCCGGTTGGCGCTGCATGGATCACAGTGATAAGGCCACCGGCCTGACTATCAGCCTTGCCTATCGACGGGCATTCGCACTGGCCGATGAACCTTGCTCCCAAGCCGTTCTGGGTCTATCAATCATGGTTCATTTCTAAAAGAGTCCCTGCCATGACCGCCCAGACCAACCGCCAATTCCTGCTCGCCAAACGCCCGGTCGGCGCCGCCACGCGGGACACCTTCACCTATCAGGAAGTCCCGGTGGGCACGCCGCAGGACGGGCAAGTGCTGGTGCGCAATGAATACCTGTCCCTCGACCCAGCCATGCGTGGCTGGATGAATGAAGGCAAGTCCTACATCCCACCGGTGGGCATCGGCGAAGTCATGCGCGCGTTGGGCGTGGGCAAGGTGATCGCGTCGAACAACCCCAAGTTTGCCGTCGGCGACTACGTGAACGGCGCCTTGGGCGTGCAGGATTACTTTCTCGGTGAGCCGCGCGGCTTCTACAAGGTCGATCCGAAACTGGCGCCGCTGCCGCGTTACCTGTCGGCACTGGGCATGACCGGCATGACCGCCTACTTCGCCCTGCTGGACACCGGCGCGCCCAAGGCCGGCGATACCGTGGTGATCTCCGGCGCGGCCGGTGCAGTGGGCAGCATTGCCGGGCAGATCGCCAAGATCAAAGGCTGCCGCGTGGTGGGCATTGCCGGCGGCGCCGACAAGTGCAAATTCCTCGTGGATGAGCTGGGTTTCGACGCCGCCATCGACTACAAAAACGAAGACGTGCCCGCGGCGCTCAAGCGCGAGTGCCCCAAGGGCGTGGATGTGTATTTCGATAACGTCGGCGGTGACATTCTCGACGCCGTGCTCAGCCGCCTGGCGCTGAAGGCGCGGGTGGTGATTTGCGGTGCGATCAGCCAGTACAACAACAAGGAAGCGGTGAAAGGCCCGGCCAACTATTTGTCATTGCTGGTCAATCGTGCGCGCATGGAGGGTTTTGTGGTGATGGATCACGCGGCAGGCTTTGCCGCAGCTGGCCTGGAGATGGGCGGCTGGATGGCCCAGGGCAAGCTCAAGAGCAAGGAAGATATCGTGGAGGGGCTGGAGACCTTCCCGGAGACGCTGATGAAGCTGTTCAACGGTGAGAACTTTGGGAAGTTGGTGCTGAAGGTCAGCTGAAACACCCTGGTTCTGAGTGTTGGAGATCTAAATGTGGGAGCGGGCTTGCCCGCGATTGCGGTGGATCAGTTATGAATGTATCAACTGACACTGCGCCATCGCGGGCAAGCCCGCTCCCACATTTTTAACCGTGCTGACTCCAGATATCAGGCGATCTCGGCAACCACTGCCGCCAACGCCTTCGCCGGATCCGCCGCCTGGCTGATCGGGCGACCAATCACCAGGTAGTCCGAACCCGCATCCAACGCCTGGCGCGGCGTCAGGATTCGGCGCTGGTCGTCTTGCGCACTGCCCGCCGGACGAATCCCCGGGGTCACCAGTTGCAGCGACGGGTGCGCGGTCTTCAGCGCCTGGGCTTCCAACGCCGAGCACACCAGGCCATCAAGGCCGGCCTTCTGCGCCAGCGCCGCCAGGCGCAATACCTGCTCCTGTGGCTCGATGTCCAGGCCGATGCCGGCCAGGTCTTCGCGTTCCATGCTGGTGAGCACGGTCACACCGATCAGCAGCGGTTTCGGGCCGCTGCGCTGTTCCAGCACTTCACGGCAGGCGGTCATCATGCGCAGGCCACCGGAGCAGTGCACATTGACCATCCACACGCCCATTTCGGCGGCGGCTTTCACGGCCATGGCGGTGGTGTTGGGAATGTCGTGGAATTTAAGGTCCAGGAACACTTCGAAGCCTTTGTCACGCAGGGTGCCGACAATTTCTGCGGCGCAGCTGGTGAACAGTTCCTTGCCGACCTTGACCCGGCAAAGCTTCGGGTCCAACTGGTCAGCCAGCTTCAGTGCGGCGTCACGAGTGGGGTAATCCAGGGCGACGATGATAGGAGTCTGGCAGACGGACATTGGAATGGGCTCTCAGGCAAGTCGAAATCGGCGCGGATTGTAGCGCAAGCGGCGCCGTTGCGGGATCCGATGATCGGTAAATACTGACAGGACGCACTGAAACGGGTGTTTCAGCCGATTATTTCAAAGCTGATACATTCACGACATGCCCCCAACACGCCCCGCCGCTAGCCTCGCCCGCACGACCCACCGTCCAGCACTTCCAGCCATGGGGCTGGGCGCCTATGCTGACCGTCACAACCAGGCAGATGATCGCACTATGCATACCCCTCCCGTCTCTATGAACGACGAGCACAAAGGTTCGGTGATCGCCGATGAAAAGCGCTGGAACACCCGCGCGCTGATTGTCGATGACGACGTGCCGATCCGCGAACTGCTGATCGACTACCTGGCGCGCTTCAATATCCTCGCCACCGGCGTCACCGACGGCGCCGCCATGCGCGTGGCCATGCAGGCCGAAACCTTCGACGTGGTGGTGCTCGACCTGATGCTGCCGGGCGAAGACGGCCTCTCGCTGTGCCGCTGGCTGCGCGCAGAGTCGGACATCCCGATCCTGATGCTCACCGCCCGCTGCGAACCCACCGACCGCATCATCGGCCTGGAACTGGGCGCCGACGACTACATGTCCAAGCCGTTCGAACCGCGTGAACTGGTGGCGCGCATCCAGACCATCCTGCGCCGGGTGCGCGATGACCGCACCGAGCAGCGCGCCAACATCCGCTTCGACACCTGGCGCCTGAACAGCGTGCTGCGCCAACTGGTGGCCGACGATGGCCTGGTGGTGCCGCTGTCCAACGCCGAGTTCCGCCTGCTTTGGGTGTTTATCGAACGGCCGCGCCGCGTACTGAGCCGCGAACAGTTGCTGGACGCGGCCCGGGGTCGCTCCATCGAAGCCTTCGACCGCAGCATCGACCTGCTGGTCTCGCGCCTGCGCCAGAAGCTCGGCGATGACCCCAAGGCACCGCAGTTGATCAAGACCGTGCGCGGTGAAGGCTACCTGTTCGACGCCCGGGATATCGGCTGATGCGTGCCACCTTCAATACGTTGTTCGGGCGGCTGTTCGGCGTATTGCTGGTGGCGATCATCCTCGCCCACGTGCTGGCCATCGCCTGGTTCCGCTATTACGGCCCGCCACCGCCGCCGCCCCAGGAAACCTTTGTCGAGCAGCCGGACGGCAGGATGGTGCCGCTGAACAAGGAACACCGTCGCCCCTGGTTTGGCGGGCCGGTGGTGCCGCTGACGTTCCAGTTCATCTCGCTGATCATCGCCGCCTGGTACGGCGCCAAGCTGCTGAGCCGGCCGATCCAGCGCCTCAGCGAAGCCGCCGAGCGCCTGAGCCTGGACCTCGACAGCCCGCCGCTGGACGAGTCCGGGCCGCGCGAGGCGAAACAGGCCGCATCGACCTTCAACCTGATGCAACGGCGCATCCGCGAACAGGTCAGCCAGCGTGCGCGCATGCTCGGTGCGGTGTCCCATGACCTGCGCACGCCGCTGTCACGCCTCAAATTGCGCCTGGAACAGATCGAAGACCCCAAGTTGCAGGGCCAGATGCGCCAGGACCTCAACGACATGATCGGCATGCTCGACGCGACCCTGAGCTACCTGCACGAACAGCGCACCAGCGAAACCCGACATTGGCTCGACGTGCAGGCGCTGGTGGAATCCATGAGCGAGAACGCCCAGGACCAAGGGTCCGACGTGCAGTACGGCGGCACGTGCGTGCCGTTGCAGGTACAACCGATGGCCTTGCGCTCGTGTCTCAACAACCTGATCGACAACGCGTTGCGCTATGCCGGCACGGCGCGGGTCGAACTGGAGGACAGCCGTGAGGCCCTGATCATCCGCGTGATCGACCACGGGCCGGGGATTGCTGCGGATAAGCGTGAGGCGGTGTTCGAACCGTTCTTTCGCCTGGAAGGCTCGCGCAACCGCAATTCCGGTGGCGTCGGCCTGGGCATGACGATATCCAAGGATGCGGCGGAGCGCTTGGGCGGGAAGCTGAGCCTGGAGGAAACCCCAGGCGGCGGGTTGACTGCTGTCATGTGGCTACCCCGAAACTGACAGGCTAGCGCAGGCCCATGTGGGAGCTGGCTTGCCTGCGATAGCAGACTGTCAGTTGATGCATGTGTGGCTGACCCACCGCTATCGCAGGCAAGCCAGCTCCCACAATGATCTCCACTCGCTCAATTATAAGGGTTTGTCTTCCCGGCGGCCTTGGGCCTGGGTCGCACTCCAATCCATCAGCAAGCTATACGCCACCGCCAGCAACGTCGGGCCGATAAACAAGCCGATAAACCCAAACGCAATCAACCCGCCAAACACCCCGAGCAGCACGATCACCAGCGGCAGGTTGCCGCCACGGCTGATCAGGTACGGCTTGAGCACGTTGTCGACGCCGCTGATGATGAACGTGCCCCACACGCCGAGGAACACCGCGTAGGTGTAGTCACCCTTCCACGCCAGCCACGCCGTGGCCGGGATCCACACCAGCGGCGGGCCCATGGGGATCAGGCTGAGCAGGAAGGTGACGATCCCCAGCACCAGCGCGCCCGGTACCCCGGCGATCAGGAAGCCGATCAGCGCCAGCAGCGCCTGGGCCGCCGCGGTGCCGATCACGCCGTTGACCACGCGTTGCACAGTACCCGCCACCAGCTCGATGTAGTAACCGGCACGGTCACCGATCAAGCGCTCCAGCAGGCGGTGCACGAACATCGCCAGGCGCGGCCCGTCACGGTAGAAAAAGAACACGAACACCAGGCTCAGGGTCAGCTCAAGAATGCCGCCGCCGATCTGCGCACTGCGCGCCAGCAACCAGTTGCCGACCTGGCCCAGGTAGGGTTTGAGCGTAACCATCAGCGCCGCACCCTGCTGGTCGATGCTGTCCCACATGCCCACCAGCCGCTCGCCAACAAACGGGAGCGAGCCCAGCCAGGTCGGCGCCTCGGGCAGGCCGTCAACCTGAATGTCCTTGATCAGCGCCACCGCATCGCGCACATGATCCGCCAGGTTGAACCCCAGCCACACCAGCGGCACCGCCACTAGCAGCATCCAGCCCAGGGTCAGGATGCCGGCGGCCAGCGATTCGCGGCCACCCAGCGCGCGGGTCAGCAAACGCATCAGCGGCCAACTGGCAAACGCCAGCACCGCGCCCCAGAACAGCGCCGACCAGAACGGCGCCATGACCCAGAAGCTGGCACCAAACAGCACCAGCAGCAGGATTTGCACCAGCAGGCGATCGTTATTGAGCATGGGGTATCTCTAGCAGAAGGCGTTAGGAAGACAGCTTAGGCGAACGGCGCGGGGCCGTTCGCCCGATAACGCCTAGCGTATCAGATGCAGGTGCAGGCCCTTGGTGTCGCCGGTGCCGGTCTCCAGGCGCGCGGCACGCACGCCCTTGTCGATCAGGGCTTGGCGCCAGGCTTCGGCATTCGGCCCGGCGAGGCTGACACGCAGGGTGGTGTCGAGGTTGAGCCCGCGGGAAATCAAGGTCAGCCAAGTGTCATCCGGCTCGGCGCACAACGTAGGAAAGTCCAGCTCACCGGTGCTTTTAAGCTCGCGCAGCAGCGTGGCCGAGGTGGGCAGCAGGTCGCCCAGCGGCGCGCCGGCATCCAACTGCTCCACGTGCAGATAGGCGCGGCGGTTGCCACGGGTAATGGCGTACAGCGCGATCAGACTGTTCGCTTGCGGCTCGGCCAGGCGCAGCAGCAGGTATTCCTGCTCGCTGTCGGCGCCCACCAGCTTGGCGTTGCCGAAGATCTCGTTGGCCCACAGGCTGCTTTCGCCGCAATCACGGGCCTTGCACCAGAACAGCAACTGCGCGCCTTTGGCCTGCAACGCCTCGCGCGTGGCGGTAAACGCGGTGCTGGAACTGTGCTCGGCGGGCAACTCATAGGTAATCGCCGTGGCCTGGCCGCGTGCGGTGGCCTGGCCTTCGTAGCGCAACTGGCCGCTGATCTTGCGGATCGCGCCCATGGGGTAGATGCGTTCCTTTTCTTCGGCGGGGCGGTAATCGACGATTTGCGCGTCGACTTGCCGGGCCACGGCCGGCAGGTCCTGGCTACCCGGCACGTCGGCGGCGAACACCAGTGGGCTGAGCAGGCTTAGCCCGAGGATACGGATACAGCCGTTACGCACGCTCATAGAATCAACGCGCCGTGGCCAGCGGAGGTCAGAGCAGTGTTGAGATGGTTCATGGTTGACTCCCTTTCAATCCGCCCAGCCTCGGCAGTTGACCCCGCCAAGTCAAGGCGCAGAGAAGAACCGATTGAAACAGTCTGCAACAAGAGCCGCGCCGGGCTCGTCATTCAGGTGCAAATGATGGCCGCCTGGCAGCGTGGTCACGCTGAAGGGCAGCTGGGAAAGCAATTCTGGATGTTTCGCCAGCATGCCGTCGGCCGCGACTACCAACTGCGTAGGGCAACCCACCCGCCGGACGAAGGCCATGGCTTGTTCGTCAGTCAGGCGCATCGGCGAAGCAAGGGTCAGGCGGCTATCGGTACGCCAGGTGTAACCGCCCGGCACCGGCATCAAACCGCGCTGGGCCAGCAGTTCGGCGGCTTCGCGGCTGACCGCCACCAGGCCTTTCATGCGCACTTCCACGGCACGGTCCTGTGTGGCGTAGACCGGCTTGCGTTTGTCTTGCAGGTCCAATTGCGCCTGCAACGCCATGCCCAGGCGCTCGGCGGCGTTCTCGCCGCTGGCGGTCGGTGGGATTACGCCGTCGATCAATCCCAAGTGCGTCACGCGCTCAGGCAACGCACCGGCCAGCACCAGGGACACGATGGCGCCAAGGGAGTGGCCAAGTAATGCAAAACGTTTCCAGCCCAGTTGTTCGGCGACTTGCAGCACATCGTGGACATAATCCCACAAGGCATAACCGGCCCCTGCAGGGCGATGCGCCGAATGTCCATGCCCCGCCATGTCCAGGGCGACGATGCGCAAGCCCTGAAGTTTCGGCGCCAGCCGCGCAAAGCTGTTGGCGTTGTCCAGCCAGCCATGCAGGGCGATCACCGGCAAACCGTCTTCGGGACCAAACAAGTGAGCCGCCAACTCTATATGGGGCAGGCACAGGCGCACTTCTTCCACCGCCGCACTCATGGGCAGTTGCCCTCACGGGCGGCCCAGCGGGAGAACAGGTTCTTGATCAAGGTCGCGGTGTCCTGGGGCCGTTCGAGGGGGAACATATGACCGCCCGGCATGGTGAGCATTTCACCCATCGGCAGGCGATCGACGCCACTGGCGTGATGCCGCATTACCACCCGGCTCTGGCGGCCGCGCACCACGGCCAGCGGCACTTTCAACTGGCGCACCTGGCCCGGGCTGGTGTGGGGGACGCCCCGGTAGATGCTGATTTCGGTGGCCGGGTCGAAGCGCAGGCGCAGGCGGTCGCCCACCTGGTGCAGGCCGTGCTGCAGGTACGCGTCGAAGCATTCCGGGTCAAAACCGCGAAACAGGGTTTTGCCCGCGAAGTAGCTGCGCGCGCTGTCCAGATCATTGAACTCTTCACGCCGGCCCAGAGTGCGCCCGGCCGGGGTCAGGCGGTCGATAAAACCCAGGCGCTTGGCGGCGCGAATCACCCAGCGGTCGGCACGGGTCAGCACCGGCGAGTCGAGCATCACCACGCCACGGTACAACTGCGGGCAACGCATGGCCGCGTGCAGATGCAGCACGCCACCCAGGGAATGGCCCACGCCCCACACCGGTTCCGGCTGCTGTTCCAAATGGTGGATCAACTCGTCCACCAGGTTCTGCCAGTTATCGTCCACCGGAAACCTGGGGTCGTGACCGTGCTGCGGCAAGTGAGCCACGGCGTATTCCGGGGCCAGGGCGGCAAACAACTTGCCGTACGTAGCCGAAGGGAAACCATTGGCGTGGGCAAAAAACACGTGCTGCGACATACCGGACTCATCTACAAAAACAGAAATCGATTGTCACCACGCCTGGCCGCCACAGCAATGACTGTAACTGCCAGGAATGATGACACTCACGCCACGCCTATCGCGCGGGTGGCTGCTCGCCGAGCGGCACCACGGCCATGGTCAGGCGCGAAACGCAGCTGGCCTTGCCTTCATCGCTGGTCAGGCGGATGTCCCACACCTGGGTCGTGCGGCCGATATGGATCGCCCGCGCCACCGCCGTCACCCGCCCGCTGCGCACACCGCGCAGGTGGTTGGCGTTGACCTCCAGGCCCACGCAATAGAACTTGCTGGCATCGATACACAGGTAGGCCGCCATGGAGCCGACGCTTTCCGCCAGCACCACCGACGCGCCGCCGTGCAGCAGGCCGTAGGGCTGATGGGTACGGTGATCGACCACCATGCTGGCGGTCAGGGATTCGTCGTCGAAGCTTTCGAAGCGAATGTCCAGCAGTTCACCAATGGTGTTTTTCTGGATCGCGTTGAGTTGTTCGATGTTGGGTTGGGTGCGCCACAGGCCCATGGGGAAGTCCTTTGTTGGTTTTATGATGAGCCTAATCCTGCCACAGAACGGATTCGGAACGCTCGCTCCACGTCTGCAAATGTGCACCGTAAGTCGATTCGATCACGTTGCGCTTGATCTTCAGGGTCGGCGTCAGGAAGCCGTTTTCCACCGCCCAGCTGTCATTGACCACCACCAATTGGCGCAGGCGCTCATGTTTATCCAGCCCCTGGTTGACCGCCTCCAGCCAGCGCTCAAGGCTGCCTTGCAGGGCTTGGCGGTCGTGCGCCAGCGTCGATAACACACACAACGCAATCGGCGCGCCGAGGCCATCGCCGACCACGCACACCTGCTCGATATGGGCATGTTCGGCCAGGCGGTTTTCAATCGGCGCCGGGGCCACGTATTTGCCTTTGCTGGTCTTGAAGATTTCCTTGAGCCGCCCGGTCAGGCGCAGGCGGCCGTCGGCGTCCTGCTCGCCCTTGTCGCCGGTGCGCAGGAAGCCATCAGCGGTGAGGGTCTCGGCGGTCTTCTCGGGGTCCTTGAAGTAACCGAGCATGGTCGCACCGCTGCGCACCTGCACTTCACCCGAGGCGTCGATGCGCACTTCAACACCCGGGCATGGCTGGCCGATCCAGCCGATTGTCTGCTGGCCGGGGCGGCACACATGGGAGTAGCCGCAGCTTTCGGTCATGCCGTACACCTCCAGCACATCCAGGCCCAGGCGTTGATACCAGCGCAGCAGCGCCTCGGGCACCGGCGCCGCGCCGGACAGGGCGATGCGCAGCGCATCCAGACCGAGGCCGGCGAGCACTTTGTGGCCCACACGCTTGCCGATAAACGGCAGGCGCAACAGGGTGTCGAGGCGCTTTTGCGGGATCTTGGCGTAGACGCCCAGCTGGAATTTGGTCCAGATGCGCGGCACACCAAACAACGCCGTCGGCCGCGCCCGGCGCAGGTCCGTCAGAAAGGTATCCAGGCTCTCAGCGAAAAATACGGTTTGCCCGGTATAAATCGCCGCCATCTCGACAAACATCCGTTCGGCCACATGGCACAGCGGCAAGTACGACAACAACCGGTCGCCCTCCCCCAGGCCAAACACCTCGGTGCCGCGCGTGGCGGCAAAGCCCAGGGCGCCGAAGCTGTGCATCACGCCCTTGGGCAGGCCGGTGGTGCCGGAGGTGTAGATGATGGTGGCAAGGTCCGAGGCTGCAGGCTCCGGGTTGTCTTGAATGGGCGTGCAGGCTTGCAGGTCGGCCCACGTGAAATCAAACGCGCCGGGCGGGCACAGCGGCAGGCTGATGGTCGGCACGCCTGCGGGCACACCGGGCGCCATCGCGGGCCAATCGTCGAGCTTGCCGATGAACACCAGCGCCGCTTCGGAGTGCGTCAAAACATGGGCGACGGAGTCGGCAGTGAGGTTGGGGTACAGCGGTACCGAGACATGCCCGGCCATCCAGATCGCCAGGTCGGCGATGATCCAGTGCGCGCAGTTTTTCGAGATCAGGGCAATGTGCGAGCCACGGGGCAGTTCGCGGGCACGCAGCCAGTGCGCGGCGCAACGGGCCTGGTGGCCAACTTCGCCCCAGGTGAGGCTGTGCACCTCGCCACCGCCAACGGGCTGTACCAGAAAGGTTTTGCGCGGATGGCGCGCTTCACGTTCAAAGAAGACCTGCAACGGCAAACGAAAAGCGACGGGCATGGGACGCGCTCCTGTGTGGTCCGATCATAGCCAACCAAGCACTTGCTTGGCTGACTATATAGCACACACAAAGCCGTGATCCAGCCTACGGATTCTTCACGCTGACCAGGCTCATCAGCCCCGCCAGCGGAAAATCCCCTTCCAGTTCCGCGAGGCTCGCGGTGTGCATCGGTTGCGGCTGACGCTGATGGCCATGCTGCAAAAAGCTGATCAGGCTGCCCACCAACGGCTGATGGCTGACCAGCAGCACGTTGTCATCGGTGTCGAGCTGTTCCAGCACTTGCAGCGGGTTGCCCTCGGGCGTCAGCCACGGCACCGTGCGGATTTGCGGCTCAAAACCGAGGGCCTGGCGCACCAGTTGTGCAGTCTGCTGCGCCCGCACATAGGGGCTGGCGATGATCGCACTGAGGGGCTGGCCGATCAGGTGCGCGGCACTGCGCAAGACTTCGCCACGACCATGTTCGGTGAGGTTGCGCTCGGCATCCGTGCGGGCATGCCCTTCGGCCTCACCGTGGCGCAAAATCCACAGCTTCACAGTTTTGGCTCTTCATCGCGCACCGGGTGCGGCGCGGGCGGCACGCTGTGGGCGGCTTCGCCCTCGGGTGCGCGCGGGGTTGGCCAATCGGCGAACGGCCACGGCTTTTGCTCGGTGTGGAAGCTGCCGAAGCGGCCGATCTGCGCGAGGAACTGGCTGAGGCTGTCGCCGAAGTTCATCAGGCCCAGGTTCGGCGCGCCGTACACCAGGCGGTAGATCAGTTGCACGACAACCAAGGCGCCGAGCAGGAACTGCGCGACCTGCCACACCAGGGCAAACACCAGCATCCAGAGAATGCGCAACACAATGGATTCGTACTTGGGTGCTGCTTTCGGATCGTTCATGACGCGTTCCTCAGTTGAAACCACTGGTGGAAATAAAATCGACATCGGTTTTCGGCTCGGCGCGCATCAGCAGCTCGATGACCTGGTTCAAGGTGCGCCCTTCAAACAGGATCGCGTGCAACCCGGCGACCAACGGCATATACACGCCGACTTCCTGGGCCTTGGCCTTCAGCACTTTGAGCGTGTTGACGCCTTCGGCCACTTCGCCCAGGCGCGTCACCGCGTCCTCCAGGCTCAAGCCCTGGCCCAGGGCGAAACCGACCTGGTAGTTGCGGCTTTTCGGCGACGAGCACGTGACGATCAAGTCGCCCACGCCGGCCAGCCCGAGGAAGGTCATCGGGTTGGCGCCCTGGTTCACCGCAAAGCGGGTCATCTCGGCCAGCGCACGGGTGATCAGCATGCTCTTGGTGTTTTCACCCATGCCCAGCGCCACCGCCATGCCGGCGATGATCGCGTAGACGTTTTTCAACGCGCCGCCCAGTTCGACACCAAACCGGTCGCCGCTGGCGTAGACGCGGAAGGTGCGGCCATGCAGGACGGCCTGGACGCGCTCGCACAGTTCTTCGTCTTCACTGGCGATGACCGTGGCAGTCAACGCGTGCTCGGCGACTTCCCGCGCCAGGTTCGGCCCGGACAACACGCCAATGCGCGCCTGGGGGGCGATCTCGGCGAGGATTTCACTCATCAGCATAAAGGTCTGCGCCTCGATGCCTTTGGTCAGGCTGACCAGCAGCTTGCCGGCCAAGCGCTCGGCATGGGGCGCCAGCACCGCGCGCAAGGCGCTGGACGGCAGCGCGACGAAGCACAGGTCGCACGCCGTCAGGGTTGCCAGCAAGTCCGTGACAGGCTCGACGGCCGCGTGGATCTTGATGCCTTTAAGGTAACGGGGGTTTTCGCGGTGTACCCGGATAGCCTCGGCCTGCTCGGGATCACGCATCCACTGGCGCACCGCGTGGCCGTTTTCGGCCAGCAGGTTAGCCACGGCGGTGCCAAAACTTCCGCCTCCGAGGACCGCAATAGGGCGCTGTTCAGTCATATGCAATCCGTTAATCCATACCAGTGGCGATGGCGGCATTATACGGAGCGACCCGCTTGCGGCCAGCCCCCACGTCAATTCGCGGGAATGTCAGAAAATGCCACATTTGTGTGAAGTAATTGCAAGTCCTACGACTGGCAAATGGCCCGACCTCAGTTAACATGGGCGGCTATCCGCAATTATCAAGGCCGTTCCGTGTATTTGGGCCCTCCTCCCCGTTCATCCCTGCTGCTGATGCTGCTGTGCAGCGGCACGGCTTTGGCCGACGATCTGTTCCTCGACAGCCAACCGCTGCCGCAGGTGCTCACCGCCACCCGCCTCAAGCAATCGGCTGCCGCCGTGCCGGGCAGCATGACGGTGATCGACAGCGAGTTGATCAAGGCCAGCGGCGCGCGGGACATCAGCGAGCTGCTGCGCCTGGTGCCGGGGATGATGGTCGGCTACACCACCGGCAACCAGGCGGCGGTGAACTACCACGGCACCAGTGCCAGCGACGCACGGCGCATGCAGGTGTTGATCGACGGGCGCTCGGTGTACCGCGCCGGCCTGGCGACCGTGGACTGGAGCGACATTCCAGTGGCCATGGAAGATATCGAGCGCATCGAAGTGTTCCGTGGCCCCAACACCGTCAGCTACGGCGCCAATGCGTTGATGGCGGTGGTCAATATCCTCACGCGCTCACCGGCCAACAGCCAGGGCACGCGGGTCAAAGTCATCCGTGGCGAGCGCGGGATCAACGATTTCTACGCCAGCCAGGGCGTGCGCTGGGACACCGGCGACCTGCGCCTGTCCCTGTCCGGGCAACAGGACGACGGCTTTGATAGCGATGCCGCCGGCGCCGACCGCCGCGACAGCCGTCGCCTCAACCGCTTCAGCCTGGCCGTGAGCCAGACGCTGAACGCGCAACAAAGCCTCGACTGGCAACTGAATGCCAAGGAAGGGACCAACCAGCGGCCCTATACCTACACGCCGGTATTCGACGGGATTACCGAAGGTGGCAACAATTCCGACGTCGCTGCCAAGGACTATGCCGCGTCCCTGCGCTGGAACTTCGACTTCAACCCCGAGCACAGCCTCTACATCCAAGGCTCCGCCCAACAGTGGGATCGCCAGCAGATCTGGAAGGCCTGCGACGCCAAGGTCTCGTTCAGCCCCGAATTGACGCGCCTGTGGCAGCTCAACCCGAACTACGCCGAACAGCTGGCGCGGCACATGGACAGTTACAGCCAGGGCGTCGCCCCGCCGGGCAGCGCCGACGAGCAAGCATTGGGTAACCAGGTCCTGGACCAATGGCGCAACGGCGCCAACCAGAGCGTGTGCGGTGACATCAACCAAAGCACCCGCGAAAGCCGCTACGACCTGGAGATCCAGGACACCCTGAGCCTGTCCGACAGCCTGCGCCTGGTCAGCGGTGTGAATTATCGCTATGACCGCGCCGACTCCGACACCTACTTCAACGGCACCCTGGATGACACCACCTGGCGCCTGTTCGGCCAACTGGAATGGCGCGCCAGCGAGCACTGGTTGTTGCAGGGCGGGGCGATGTTCGAAGACACCCACCTGAGCGGCAGCTCGTTGACGCCACGGGTGGCGGTCAACTACCTGATCAACCCGCGCCACGGTTTGCGCGCGGTGTATTCCGAGGCGATCCGCTCGCCAGATATGTTCGAGAACAACGTCAACTGGAGCTACCGCGTCACCAACCTCAGTTCACCGGCCTACGGGCAGAATGCCGGCCAGTACTTTGTGGTGACACGTGGCCCGGGCAACCTCGACAAAGAGCTGATGCGCTCGCGGGAGCTGGGCTACAACGGTTTTTTCGCCGACATCGGGCTGAACCTGGACGTGAAGCTGTTCTACGACGAAATCACCGAGATGATCAGTTCGCCGCTGCGCAATAACCAGTACATTGCCAGCAACGCCAACAGCTCGCGGTTTACCGGCGCCGAATCCCAATTCGACTGGCGCATGAGCAGCGCCGACCGCCTGCGGCTGACCTATGCTTACGTCGACGCCACCACCAGCAACCCCCGGGACAAAGCCCAGACCGCGCGCAACAGTGGCTCGGCCGGCTGGCTGCGGGAATGGGGCCGGGGCTGGTCCAGCGCGCTGTTCTATTATGGCGACGATGCACTCAACCAATATCGCTTCGAACGGGTCGACCTGCGGGTGGCCAAGCGCATTGCCCTGGGCAAAGCCAACGTGGAGCTGGCCGGCATGTTGCAACAACGCCTCGATAACCAGCCCACCACCTGGGCCGATAACAACTACGACTCGCGTCATGTGCTCTATTTCAGTGCGGAGCTAGAGTTCTGACATGGGCGCTCAGTCAAGGATGACCCACGTCTATAGGCCAAGGCTTTGGCGGCGCGCCTTGCTGTTGCTGTGCCTGCTGTTCAGTGTGCCGGCCTGGACTGCCGATATCCTGCTGACCGCTGCCGACGACGGCGCTGGCGTACAGGCCTTCACCGAAGCCCTGGCCAAGGCACGCCCGGAAGACCACGTCACCTTTACCCCGCTCAAGGACTTGCCCGCACCGGGCCGCCTGCCCGCGAGCACGCGCCTGGTCCTGCTGGACCTGGCGGGGCTCGACTGGCGCCTGCAAGACGCCCAGGGCCCGCCGACCCTGGTGCTGCGCATCAGTCGCCTGCAAGCCCGGCAACGCCTGGGCAACCACCTACCGGCCAGGATCAGCCTGCTGTGGAGCGACCCGCCGTTGGCGCGCCAGTTGCAGTTGATCGCCAGCATCCTGCCCCAGGCCCGGCGCATCGGCGTGCTCTACGCGGCCGACAGCGAGTTCCTCCTGCCAGAACTGCGTGAGTACGCCACGCCCATGGGCCTGGAAGTAGTGCCGCAGCTGTGGGAAAACACCAATGACAGCCGCCCGTTGCAAAACCTGTTCAAGAGCAGTGATGTGCTGCTCGGCCTCGATGACCCGCAACTCTACAACCCGAAAACCGCGAAAAACCTGCTGTTGAGCAGCTACGCCCGGCAATTGCCGCTGGTGGGGCCCAATGCCGGGTTCGTCCGGGCCGGCAGCCTGGCCAGCACCTACAGCGACCAGAGCGATTGGCTGGCAGTGCTCGACCGCCTGCTGGATCAGCCACCGGCCACCTGGCCACGCACACTGTACCCGGAACACTTCAAAGTCGCGGGCAACCCGCAAGTCGCACGCTCGCTGGGGCTCGAAGAGGTTGATGAAACCAACGTCGCCGCCCGGTTGGCCGAAGGAGAAAAACGCCCATGACCCTGCGTCGTCGTTGGGATATCAACACCCGCACCCAGCTCATTACCCTGGGCCCGGCGCTGTTGCTGACGTTGCTGTTGATCAGCTTCTTTACCTTCGTGCGCATCCAGGATTTGCGCCAGGAGCTGGACCACACCGGCCAACTGATCGCCAACCAACTGGCGCCCGCCACCGAGTACGGGGTGATTTCCGGCAACAACGATGTGCTGGAGAGCCTGCTGCGCGCGACACTGGCGACGCCCCATGTGCGCTTCCTGGAGATCCAGGACAGCGCCGAGAACATCCTGGTGTATGTCGAACAACCTTCGGAAACCCATGACCGTTCGCTGTCGGTCAAAGTCTTCCAGGCGCCGATCCGCCTGCAACATATCCAGCTGGGCAATGATTTTTTCCAGGACAACCTCAACGAACCCAAGGCGCCCCGCGCGGATTACCTGGGACGGGTGATCGTCGGCATGTCCAACGACGCGTTCAGCCAGCGCCAGCAGGAAATCCTGTTCAAGGCCGGCATCCTGGCGCTGTTTGCCCTGCTGTTTACCTTTCTGCTGGCGCGGCGCCTGGCCGCAAGCCTGTCGCAGCCGATCAGCGCCATGGGCCACGCGGTCAAGGCGATCCAGCAAGGCGACTACAAGACCCCGCTGCCGATTGTCGATGACTCGGAGCTGGGCGACCTGTCGCGGCATATCAACAACCTGGCCGAAGGCCTCAACCAGGCCAGCCGCGAGCAACACCAGGCCATGGCCCAGTTGATCCAGACTCGCGAAGAGGCGGAACGGGCGAACAATGCCAAGTCGGATTTCCTGGCGATGATGAGCCATGAGCTGCGCACGCCGATGAACGGCGTACTGGGTATGTTACAACTGCTGGAAACCACCGAGATGACCGAGGAGCAGACCGAATACGCGGCGCTGGCCTCCGAGTCCACCGAGCATTTGCTCAAGGTCATCAACGATATCCTCGACTTCTCGCGCATCGAACGGGCCGCGCTGGAGCTGGAGCATATCCCGTTCAACCTGGCAGACCTGATCAACAGCTGCGCCCAAGCCTTCCAGCACAGCGCCGTGCAACGCGGGCTGGTGTTGGAGCTGCTGATTCCGCCGGGCATGGCCGCCCTGCAAGTGCAAGGTGACCCGACCCGCATCCGGCAAATCCTGGTGAACCTGATCGGCAACGCCTTGAAGTTCACCGAACAGGGCAACGTGACCATCGAGCCACAGTGGCAACCCCTCGATCACGAACTGCTGTGGTTTACCTGCACCGTACGTGACAGCGGCATCGGCATTTCGGCCGAGCGCCTGGAGCTGATGTTCGACGCGTTCCAGCAGGCCGACAGCTCCATTTCCAGACGCTACGGCGGCACCGGCCTGGGCCTGCCCATCGCCCGCACCCTGGCCGAACGCATGGGCGGCACGTTGCGCGCGCAAAGCGAAGAAAATCGTGGCTCGGTGTTTACCCTGGAAATCCCCCTGGCCATCGACCAGCAATACTTGCCGAAGATTGCCCATGACGGCGACGGCAAAAGCAGCGCCGGTGATGGCCGCCACGTGTTGCTGGTGGAGGACAACCCGGTCAACCGCACGGTGGTCGAAGCCATGTTGCGCAGCCTGGGCTTTGAAGTCAGCCTGGCCACCGACGGTGCCGAGGCGATCCGCAGTGCCGAAAGCCTGATTTTCACCGCGATCCTGATGGACTGCCGGTTACCGTTGATCGATGGCTACGAGGCGACCCGGCAGATCCGCCAATTGCCGGGCTGCGCCGACCTGCCAATCATCGCCCTTACCGCCAATGCCTTGCAGGGCGACCGGGAAGCGTGCCTGGCCGCCGGAATGAACGATTACCTGGCCAAGCCGTTCAAACGCACGGATTTGCAGCAAATCCTGCAACGTTGGGTGCAATAGCGCCACGCCATCAGCCAAGTCCGACTGGCGTGAAAGACGAAAGTGCGGCAGTCTTAGGCACCCAAACGGACCGATAAACAGGCCCGGTTTAAAATTTCAGTGAACAAGTGTACATTCAGTGCCTTGCCGCTGTGACTTTCACTACAACGCAATAGTCTATGTGTAGGCTGCCGGTATGAGGCGTAACGCTTCAGTCGGTTCGGGAAGATTTACCCTACCCTGCCGCATGGGATTATTGAGGAGCTCGCATGACCAAACAAAACGCCTTTACCCGGGAAGACCTGCTGCGCTGCAGTCGCGGTGAGCTGTTCGGCCCAGGTAACGCGCAACTGCCCGCCCCGAACATGCTGATGGTGGATCGCATCACCCATATCAGCGAAGAGGGTGGCAAGTACGGCAAAGGTGAATTGGTCGCCGAGCTGGATATCACCCCGGACCTGTGGTTCTTTGCCTGCCATTTCGAAGGCGACCCTGTCATGCCAGGCTGCCTGGGCCTTGACGCCATGTGGCAGCTGGTCGGTTTCTTCCTCGGCTGGCAAGGCCTGCCGGGTCGCGGTCGCGCCCTGGGTTCGGGCGAAGTGAAGTTCTTTGGCCAGGTCCTGCCGACCGCCAAGAAAGTCACCTACAACATTCAAATCAAGCGCGTCCTCAAGGGCAAGCTGAACCTGGCCATCGCCGATGGTTCGGTGAGCGTCGACGGTCGCGAGATCTATACTGCCGAAGGCCTTCGGGTTGGCGTATTCACTTCCACTGACAACTTTTAAGGGTTATCCGCATGCGCCGCGTCGTTATCACTGGTCTGGGCATCGTTTCTTGCCTGGGCAATGACAAAGAGACCGTCACCGCTAACCTGCGTGCAAGTCGCCCTGGCATCCGCTTCAACCCGGAATATGCCGAAATGGGTCTGCGTAGCCAGGTTTCCGGCTCCATCGACCTGCCCCTCGAAGAGCTGATCGATCGCAAGATCTATCGCTTCGTCGGCCACGCTGCCGCCTACGCCTACCTGGCCATGAAAGACGCCATCGCCGACTCCGGCCTGAGCGAAGACCAGGTTTCCAACGTACGCACCGGCCTGATCGCCGGTTCGGGCGGCGCATCGACCCTCAACCAAATGGAAGCGCTGGACATCCTGCGCGAAAAAGGCGTGAAGCGCGTTGGCCCGTACCGTGTTACGCGGACCATGGGCAGCACCGTTTCGGCCTGCCTGGCCACGCCATTTGCCATCAAGGGCGTGAACTACTCGATCTCCTCGGCTTGCGCCACCAGTGCTCACTGCATCGGTACTGCGGTTGAGCAGATCCAGCTGGGCAAGCAGGACATCGTGTTCGCCGGCGGCGGTGAAGAAGAGCATTGGAGCCAATCGTTCCTGTTCGACGCCATGGGCGCACTGTCCACCCAGTACAACGAAACCCCGGAAAAGGCCTCCCGCGCCTACGACGCCAAGCGTGACGGTTTTGTCATCGCCGGCGGTGGCGGCATGGTGGTGGTCGAGGAGCTGGAACACGCTCTGGCCCGTGGTGCCAAGATCTACGCGGAAATCGTCGGCTACGGCGCCACTTCCGATGGCTACGACATGGTTGCGCCAAGCGGTGAAGGCGCCATCCGCTGCATGCAGATGGCAATGTCCACCGTGGATACGCCAATCGACTACCTGAACACCCACGGCACTTCGACTCCGGTCGGCGACGCCAAGGAAATGGAAGGCGTGCGTGCGGTATTCGGCGACAAGGCTCCGGCCATCAGCTCCACCAAGAGCCTGTCGGGTCACTCCCTGGGCGCCGCCGGCGTTCACGAAGCGATCTACTGCCTGCTGATGATGGAAGGCAACTTCATTGCCGGCTCGGCCAACATCGATGAACTGGACCCAGCCGTCGCTGACATGCCGATCCAGCTCAAGACCGTTGAAAACGCCAAGATCGACACCGTGATGAGCAACAGCTTCGGCTTTGGTGGCACTAACGCCACCCTGGTGCTGAAACGCTGGCAGGGTAAGTAACACCTGTAGCTTGATTGCATGAAAAAGCCCCGACTGGTTCGGGGCTTTTTTATGGGTGTCAGTATTTGAGACCGAGTCGCCTGCGATTGGGCCCTCCCGCCCTACACCGAAAACCGCGCCACCATGGTGTTCAAGTCCACCGCCAACCGCGACAACTCCTGGCTCGCCGCACTGGTCTGATTCGCCCCGGTAGACGTCTGATGCGCCAGATCGCGGATATTCATCAGGTTGCGATCCACCTCCCGCGCCACCGCCGCCTGCTGCTCCGACGCACTGGCGATCACCAGGTTGCGCTCATTAATCAGGGTAAACGCCGACGCAATCGCCTCCAGCGCCGTCCCCGCCGATTTGGCAATATCCAGCGTGGCATGTGCCCGCGTGTTGCTGTGCTGCATGGCGCTGACGGCCTGATCGGTACCCTGCTGGATGCCGCTGATCATCAGCTCGATTTCCTGGGTGGACTGCTGCGTGCGATGCGCCAGCGCCCGCACTTCATCGGCCACCACCGCAAACCCACGCCCGGCGTCCCCGGCCCGGGCGGCCTCGATGGCCGCATTCAGCGCCAACAGGTTGGTCTGCTCGGCAATCGAACGGATCACATCCAGCACCTTGCTGATGCCGTAGACCTTCTGCGCCAAATCCTCGACCTGCGTGGCATTCGCCGTCACATCCGCGGCCAGCGCCTCGATCGACACCACCGTTTGCTGCACCTGTTCACGCCCTTGTTGGGCAATGCGGTCGGACTCCCGAGACGCCTGGGACGTCGCCACCGCGTTGCTCGCCACCTCTTCCACGGCTGCCGTCATCTGATTGACCGCCGTCGCTGCCTGCTCGATTTCCTGGTTCTGCTGGTGCAGGCCACGGGTTGCATCCTCGGTCACGCAGCTGAGCTCCTCGGAAGCGGATGCCAGTTGGTTCGACGATTCGGCGATCCGGCGGATAGTATCCCGCAGGTGTTCCTGCATGCCCTTGAGCGCTTGCTGCAATCGCGCGGGCTCATCCTTGCCGGTGACGTTGATCTCGCCGGTCAGATCGCCGCTGGCCACGCCCTGGGCGACTTTCAGCGACTGCGCCAGGGGCAGCACGATGCTACGGGTCAGCCACACGGCCAGGCCGATGGTGATCAGCGCCGTCAGTGCAATCATACCCACCACCCAACTGCGCGACTGGCTGAACACGCTCTGCGCCACGCTCGCGGCCAGGTTGGCATTGGTTTTGTTGAGGTTGACCAGGGCGTGCAAGGTGACGGCCATTTCGTCGGCGAGTTGATTCATCTCGCCGTTGACCACCTTGATCGCGTCGTCCAACTGATTGTTCCTGGAAAGCCCCATGACCTGCTCCTGACGTTGCAGGTATTGCTGCTCCTGGGCCTTGAAACGGTCGAACAGTGCGCGCTCCTCGGGCAGCACTATCAACGCTTCATACAAGCTTTGCGCCTGGTGCAGGCCGTTCTTGAGGTCGCTGAGCTTCTGCTCATTCTGTGCCAGCGCCTGGGGGTCACGGTTGAGCAGCAGGCGCAGGGTCAGCGCACGCACCCGCAACAGGTCCTGGCTCATCTCCCCCACCGCCATCACGCTGGGTAGCCAGTTGTTCTCCACCTGATCGGACTGCTGGCGCATATTGGCCATCTGCAACAGGGCGAAGCCGCCCAACGCGAACACCATCAACGCCAACACACCAAAGCCCAGGCCGGCGCGCGGGGCGATATTCAGACTTCTGATACTCATGCCTTGGTTCCTTCCAAATGCGCTGCATCCATTTGCAGCTGGCTGCTCTTGAAGGTATCGGCCCTTGCGTCACTTTGCGTAAGACGAAAACGCGATATAAACCCCTAGCACAATCGCGGCGAAACTGATTGTAGAAAACAGGGAACACCCGCACGCGCCCATGCTCTATAACTGCATGACCTTCATCCTGCCCTTCTTGTGAGGTTTGCCATGCCCGTTACCGTCAATACGCTCAACCACGACAACTTTCGCCATAGCGTGAATATCAATAACCACGAACTGTTCACCGACCTGCCCAAGAGCCTCGGCGGCGATGATTCGGCGCCCTCCCCCCACGACTACTTCGACGCCGCACTGGCCTCCTGCAAGGCCTTGACCGTGAAGCTCTACGCGCAGAAAAAGGACATCCCGCTCACTGGCGTGACCGTGGAAGTCACCCACGACGCCACCGAGGAGCAAAAAGGCAAATACAAGCTCAACGTCAAGCTGACGCTCAAAGGCGTGCTAACCGATGCCCAGCGCGACGAACTGCACCGCGTGGCCGACCGTTGCCCGGTGCACAAGCTGATGACCACCGCCGAGATCAGCATCGACACCACCTTGTCGGAAGGCGCCTTCAGCCAGTAGCGGCAACATCCCGGCGAGCGGGTTATGCTCAACGCCATCCAACCCGCTCAGACTGGGACCTGCCATGACCGCCCTTACCGTGATCCGCCCGCGCCCCGAAGACGTGGAAGGCCAGCCGATCCTGCGCCCGCTGCCCTCCCGTGAATGCCGCAGCGTCGGGCCGTTCGTGTTTTTCGATCATATGCTGCCGACCCGCTATGCGCCGGGCAGCGGCATGAATATCCGCCAGCACCCGCATATCGGCCTCTCCACCCTCACCTACCTGTTCGAAGGCACCTTGCAGCACAAGGACAGCCTGGGCTCGGACCAGGTGGTGCAGGCCGGCGACGTCAGCTGGATGACCGCCGGCAGCGCGATTGCCCACGTCGAACGCACGCCCGATGCCGTCAAGGCCGCAGGATTCAACCTGCACGGCTTGCAAGTATGGCTGGCCTCGCCCAAGGATCACGAGACCGGGCCAGGCCACTACAGCCATCACCCGGCGACAAGCCTGCCGCTCAGCGACAATCTGGGGGTACAGATTCGCCTGATCGCCGGCAGTGGTTTCTGCCTGAAGTCACCAGTACCCGTCCTGTCGCCGACGCTGTATGCCGAAGTGCGGATGCAGACGGCCACCACCCTGTTGATCCCCGATGAACATGAGGAACGGGCGGTGTATGTGCTGGAGGGCGACGTGCAACTGGACGGTGAGCCGCTGGAGGTACACAGCCTGGTGGTTTTGCCACAGGGTCAGGAGATGGCGTTGTTTGCCGAGACGGAGTGCCACTTGGTGGTGTTTGGCGGCGCGGCGCTGGATGGGCCGCGGCGGATCAATTGGAATTTCGTGGCGAGTGATCCGGCGGTGATCGAGCAGGCCAGGCAGCGTTGGGCGGCGGGGGATTGGCCGACGGTGCCGGGGGAATCTGAAAGGATTGAGTTGCCGGCGAGATAGCCATCGCGGGCAAGCCCGCTCCCACATTCTGATTTGTGAATACATTCAAATGTGGGAGCTGGCTTGCCTGCGATGAGGCCAGTACAGGCGCCGAAAAGTCAGCCCTGGAACACTTCATCCAACAAATCATGCATCGACTTGAACGCCCGCTTGGCCGTCTTCGCGTCATACATCATCTTGCCCGGTACATTGGCGTGCGGGTCGGTGAAGGAATGCACCGCGCCGCCGTAGCTCAGCAATTGCCAATCCACGCCAGCCGCGTTCATTTCATCTTCAAACGCCGGCAGTTGCGCTTTCGGCACCAGTGGGTCGGACGCGCCGTGCAGCACCAGCACTGAACCCTGGATGTGTTTCGCACCCGCTGGGTTTTGTGTATCGATGGTGCCGTGGAACGACACGGCGGCCTTCAGCGGTGCGCCGGTACGCGCCAGCTCCAGCGAGCAGAAACCACCGAAGCAGAAACCGAAGGTCGCCAGCTTCGCGGTGTCCACCTCGGCCTGACCTTGCAGTTGCGCAAAGGCCGCCTGCAGGCGCTTCAGCAACTCAGGGTTATCGTTCTTCAACGGCATCATCGCCGCGCCGGCCTCATCGCCATTCGACGGGCGTACGGTTTGCCCGTACAGGTCGGCGATCAGTACCACGTAGCCTTTGCTGGCGACGCTTTTGGCGATTTCTTCGGCACCCGCACTCACCCCCATCCAGTTCGGCGCCATCAACAGACCCGGTAGCGGGCCTTGGTGGCTGGCATCGAACGCCAGGCGGCTTTCGTAGGACTGGCCATCAAGCTGATAGACCACGGAACGCACAGTGACTTGGCTCATCATTTACTCCAGTTGAGGTGCACGAGAACGAAAAAGCCCGCCGAAGCGGGCTTTTCTACAACGGTGTCAGACCGACAGTTCAACCAACAGCTTGTTCAGGCGACGCACGTAGGCGGCCGGGTCCTTCAAGCTGTCGCCAGCGGCCAGGGCCGCCTGGTCGAAGAGGATATGCGACAGGTCGCCAAACCGCTCTTCGCTCTGCTCGCCGTCGAGTTTCTCGATCAACGGGTGAGCCGGGTTGAATTCGAAGATCGGCTTGGAATCCGGAACCTTCTGGCCGCTGGCTTCAAGGATCTGGCGCATCTGCATGCCCAGGTCCTGCTCGCCGATGGCCAGGATCGCCGGGGAATCGGTCAGACGGTGGGAAACCCGCACTTCGCTGACGGCATCGCCCAGGGCGGTCTTGATTCGCTCAACCAGGCCTTCTTTGGCCTTGGCGACTTCTTCGGCTTCTTTCTTCTCTTCTTCGGAGTCCAGGTTACCCAGGTCCAGGTCACCACGGGCCACGTCGACGAACGACTTGCCGCCGAACTCGCTGAGGTAGCTCATCAGCCACTCATCGATACGGTCGGTCAGCAGCAGCACTTCGATGCCTTTCTTGCGGAAGACTTCCAGGTGCGGGCTGTTCTTGACCTGGGCGTAGGTTTCGCCGGTCAGGTAGTAGATCTTGTCCTGACCTTCCTTGGCGCGGGCCAGGTACTCGGCCAGGGACACCACCTGCTCGCCGCCCTCTTCATGGGTCGAAGCAAAGCGCAGCAAGCCGGCGATTTTTTCCTTGTTGGCGAAATCTTCGGCCGGGCCTTCTTTCATGACCTGGCCAAAGTTTTTCCAGAAGCCCTTGTATTGCTCAGGCTCGTTCTTCGCCAGTTTTTCCAGCATGTCGAGTACGCGCTTGGTCAGCGCCGACTTCATGGAGTCGATGATCGGATCTTTTTGCAGGATTTCCCGCGACACGTTCAGCGACAGGTCATTGGAGTCGACCACGCCTTTGATAAAGCGCAGGTACAGCGGCAGGAAGGATTCCGCCTGGTCCATCACGAACACGCGCTGCACGTAGAGCTTGAGGCCTTTTGGCGCTTCACGCTGGTACAGGTCGAACGGAGCACGGGTCGGTACGTAGAGCAACGAGGTGTATTCCAGCTTGCCTTCGACCTTGTTGTGGGTCCAGCTCAGCGGGTTCTCGTAATCGTGGGCGATGTGCTTGTAGAACTCCTGGTATTCCTCGTCTTTGACTTTGGTACGAGGACGGGTCCACAAAGCGCTGGCGCGGTTGACCACCTCCCATTCCTGGGCAGGTTGTTCTTCGCCTTCGGCAGCGGCCTGTTCTTTCGGCAGCTCGATGGGCAAAGCGATATGGTCGGAGTACTTCTTGATGATGTTACGCAGGCGATAACCGTCGGCGAATTCATCTTCATTGGCTTTGAGGTGCAGCACGATACGGGTGCCACGGTCAGCCTTGTCGATGGTGGCGATTTCAAATTCGCCCTCACCTTTGGACGACCAGTGCACGCCTTCGCTGGCAGCGAGACCGGCACGACGGCTGAACACTTCAACCTTGTCGGCAACGATAAAGGCCGAGTAGAAGCCCACGCCGAACTGGCCGATCAGGTGCGAATCTTTCTTCTGATCGCCCGACAGGTTCTTCATGAAATCTGCGGTACCGGATTTGGCGATGGTACCCAGGTGGGTGATCGCGTCTTCACGGCTCATGCCGATGCCGTTGTCTTCGAGGGTGACGGTCTTGGCGTCCTTGTCGAAGCTCACACGGATTTTCAGTTCGGCGCCACCTTCCAGCAACTCAGGCTTGGACAGGGCTTCGAAACGTAATTTGTCGACAGCGTCAGAGGCGTTGGAGATCAATTCGCGAAGGAAGATTTCCTTGTTGGAATACAGCGAATGGATCATGAGGTGCAGCAGTTGCTTCACCTCGGTCTGGAAGCCCAGGGTTTCCTTTTGAGTTTCCACGCTCATGGTCATCAAACTCCAATTGGATGGCAGTGGCCGCTTACTCAATGATTGGCGGCGGGTTGTCATCCAAGTTGGGGGCTAAGGCCAGGATTTCAAGGGCGACTTGGTTCCTCGATCTTGAAATGCGCGCGAGCGGTGGCAATCGGTTCGGCCGCAGTGCTCTGCCAGGCGGTGATCGCGACATTCGCCACCCGCCTGCCTTGGCGCCATACCTGGCATTTGGCGTAGGTGTCGCGAAACTGGCCGGCGCGCAGGTAATCCAGGGAGAAGTCGATGATTTTCGGCAAGCCCGGCGCACCGGTAAATACCAGCAGGTGCAGCGCCGCCGACAGTTCCATGAAGCCGGCAATTACCCCGCCGTGAAGCGCCGGCAATATCGGGTTACCAATATTGTCCTTGCTGGCCGGCAAGCGAAACAGCAGCTCGTCCCCCAGACGGGTGCATTCGATGCCGATCAACTTCGCGTAGGGAATCAGGCTGAGCAGCTCATCGTAGTTGCCGCGCGCATGGGCCTGTTCCAGGCGGGTCTTGAATCGATGTGTCATGCCTGCTCTCCCTTGATGGCACTGCCCAGTCCTTGCGCGCCCTTGAGACGCTTGCCCATGCGCATGAACGTACCCACGACATGGGCGATGGGCTGCTGTGGGTCGTCCTGGTAGGCGAAACCACGGGTGAAAATCACGTCGGTGGTGACGCGGTAGCATTGGGCAAAGCCATACACGGGCTTGTGCGGCTCGGCCGGATGCATGTAGTCGATGCGCAGGTCGAGGGTCGGGCACACTTCGAACTCCGGCAAGACGCACAGGGTCGCCATGCCGCAGGCTGTGTCCATCAGGGAGGTCAAGGCGCCACCATGGATCACGCCCGTATTGGGATCACCGACGAGATGGAGCGCATAGGGCATGATCAGCGTGATGCCCTCCCCGCTCGCGTGATGAGCGGTAATACCCAGCACCTGACAATGGCGCAAGGCTGATACAAAGCGCGTCGCGCGCTCTAACAAAGGGTTTTCGGTCATTCGTTCGGGACTCTTATTAGTGTGGATCCGCAAAATCGGTGGCGCGGGCAAAAGTTCCTTTAAGTCAGCGGTTTATATATCTGTGAAACAAAAGGAACTAATGCCGGAGCCCCATGCTCGAAAGGCCAGTAGATATCTTCAATAAGGAGAAACACCCCATGCGCAAGACTTTAGCTATTTCCATGATGCTCGCTGCTGCCCTCGGTCTCGCTGCCTGCGACAAAAAATCCGAAGACAAAGCCCAAGACGCCGCCGCACATTCCGAGCAAGCTCAGAAAGACATGGCGAAGGCTCAGGATAAAGTGAACGACGCCGCGAAAGAAAACGCCGATGCTGCCAAAGCTCAGGCTGAATCGAACGCCGCCGCTGCAAAAGAAGCTGCACCTGCTACACCCGCCACCGGTTCTTGAGACCGCGGCGAGAAATAGCGCTGCTGCAAAAAGAAAGCCCGCTTAGATAGCGGGCTTTACTTTGTCTGGTTTTTTTATTTCAAGCGTTAGTTAAGCCGCCTCTTTAACCGCCTCCGGCAGCGGTGTGTCGGTCTGCGTATACACCATCACTTGCAGTACGTCGGAATGAAACTCCCGGCGGTACAGCACCAACACCACCCCGGTGCTCATCAACATGAACAACCAGGGGCTGACAAACCACGCCAACATGGTCATGCCGAAATAATAAGAACGCAGGCCAAAGTTGAACTGGTTGGCCGCCATGGAAATCACCCGCGCCGCACGCAGGGCGAACGCCTTGCGCTCCTGCTCCGACACATGCCGCTCACCGATCATTGGTGCCGAGCCCACCAGCACGGCCGCAAAGTTGTACTGGCGCATGCACCAGCTGAAGGTGAAGAAGGCGTAGACGAACACCAGTGCCAGGCACAGCAACTTGATCTCCGACATGCCTTGGGACGCTTGCTGCACCATCGGAATGTCCGCCAGCAACGACACCGCCCGTTCCGAGGCCCCCAGCACGGTGAGAATACCGGCGAGGATAATCAAGGTACTGGAGGCGAAGAACGAGGCGTTACGCTCCAGGTTGCCGATCACGCTGGCGTCGGCGATACGGTTGTCGCGCATCAGCATGCGGCGCATCCAGTCTTCACGATACAGATGCAGCACGCTGGCCAGGCAGGCCGTGTCCCGCGCTTTCCAGGTGGCGTAGCGGGTGTAGCCGCCCCAGCACAAAGCGAACCAGAGCGCGGCAAGCAGGTGGATCAGATTGGTTTCGATGAACGACATGCGGGTCCCTATGACGAGCGCGATCAATGTGGGAGCTGGCTTGCCTGCGATGGCGTCTGTTCAGTCACTGCTGAGCTAACTGGCACACCGCTATCGCAGGCAAGCCAGCTCCCACACTGACTGCGTTTCAACTTGAAAATTTCTTAACCTGTTCGACGTTAGCCCAGGCGAAAAGACACTGCCTGACAGCCAAAAAAAATGCCCCGTATCGATTGATACGAGGCATTTCGGTAAAGCCTTTAGCGGATCAGGCGATCGCTTCGCTGCGCTTGCCGAGCAGAAGATCAACCCCAAACGCCACCACCAGGGTCAATACCGACGGCACCAGCCACGCCAGGCCCTGCTCGCTCAGCGGCAGGTGCGCCAATTGCGACGGCATCCAGTCGGCCAGACCCGCGCCCTTGAGCGCATCGATGCAGCCAAAGATAAACGACACAAGCATCACCGGGCCGACAATGCGGCCCTGTTCATTCCAGAAGTCTTTGCAGAAGCTCAAGGCCACCAGCACGATGCACGGCGGGTAGATCGCCGTCAGTACCGGGATCGAGAACGCGATCAGCTTGGTCAGGCCCAGGTTGGACACGAACAGCGAGAACAGCGCCAGAATCACCACCAATGTCTTGTAGGACAATGGCAGGACGCGGCTGAAGTACTCGGCGCAAGCACAGGTCAGACCCACGGCGGTGACCAGGCACGCCAGCGAGATCAACACAGCCAGGAAGCCGCTGCCCAGGGAGCCGAAGGTGTGTTGCACGTAAGCATGCAGCACCGCTGCGCCATTGCTCGCGCCGGCGGCGACGGCATGGCTGCCCGAGCCCAGGCGGAACAGGCTGAAGTACACCAGGGCCAGGCCCACACCGGCAATCAAGCCCGCAATGATGGCGTAACGGGTGATGAGCTTGGGCGACTCGACGCCACGGGAGCGGATGGCATTGACGATCACGATGCCAAACACCAGGGCGCCCAGGGTATCCATGGTCAGGTAGCCCTGGATAAAGCCTTGGGAAAACGGTGCGGCCACGTATTCCGGGGTAGCGACACCCACTTCGCCGGCCGGCAAGGCAAATGCAGCGATACCGAGGATCGCCAAGGCGATGATCTTCAGTGGGGCGAGGAAGCGACCCACGGTATCCAGGAGTCGACCTGGATACAGGGAAACGAAGAACACCACCAGGAAGTACACCGAGCTGTAGAGGAACAGCGCCAGCGGGCTTTCGCCGGTCAGCGGCGCCAGGCCCACTTCAAAGGACACGGTCGCGGTACGCGGGGTGGCGAACAGCGGTCCTACCGCCAGATACGCCGCCGCCGCGAGCAGGCCACCGGCGATCTTGCCGATCGGGCTGCTCAACGCGTCCATACCGCCGCCGACCTTGGCCAGGGCGATCACGGTGACCACCGGCAAACCCACTGCGGTGATCAGAAAGCCCAGCGCTGCCATCCAGACATGAGGCCCGGACTGCAAACCAACGATAGGCGGGAAGATGATGTTGCCGGCGCCCACGAACAGGGCAAAGGTCATAAAGCCCAACGCCAGGATATCCTGGCTTTTCAACACTTTCATTTGAGGAAATACCACACTACTGAATCGGAATTTAGAGAGGGATTCCCTATGGATGAGGGAAATACTGCCAGCCCTGATGGGGGCCGACCGGTCTAGCGCGGGGCTTCCTTTTGGGAGGCACACGCATAAAGAGGCGGGTAGGTTACAGAATTTGGCTGACGAACGCACTGTTGCGGGGCGAACTGTCCGATAAGCGACATCCAAATGTCGCGTTTTCATACTTAACGTGGGAACGATCACCCAGAAAGCACAAAGGCCACCCGAAGGTGGCCTTTGTGTTGGTAAAGCGTCAGCTAAGCGCGAGGCTTACTTGACAGCCCAACCGGTCAGCTCGGACAAAGCCTTGCCGATGTCTGCCAGCGAACGCACGGTTTTAACGCCTGCGTCTTCCAGGGCAGCAAACTTCTCGTCTGCAGTACCCTTGCCGCCAGAGATGATTGCGCCAGCATGGCCCATGCGCTTGCCAGCAGGGGCAGTCACACCAGCGATGTAGGAAACAACCGGCTTGGTCACGTGTGCCTTGATGTAGGCAGCCGCTTCTTCTTCAGCCGAACCGCCGATCTCACCGATCATCACGATCGCTTCGGTCTTCGGGTCTTCCTGGAACAGTTTCAGGATGTCGATGAAGTTCGAACCTGGGATCGGGTCACCGCCGATGCCGACGCAAGTCGACTGACCGAAACCGGCGTCAGTGGTCTGCTTCACAGCTTCGTAGGTCAGGGTGCCGGAACGGGAAACGATACCGACTTTGCCTGGCAAGTGAATGTGACCTGGCATGATGCCGATCTTGCATTCGCCTGGAGTGATCACGCCTGGGCAGTTAGGGCCGATCAGGACAACACCCAGCTCGTCGCACTTAACTTTAGCGTCCAGCATGTCCAGGGTAGGAATGCCTTCGGTGATGCAAACGATCAGCTTGATGCCGGCGAAAGCGGCTTCCAGGATCGAGTCCTTGCAGAAAGGAGCTGGAACGTAGATCACGCTGGCGGTAGCGCCAGTTTGAGCCACAGCGTCTTTCACGGTGTTGAACACTGGCAGGCCCAGGTGCTCGGTGCCGCCTTTGCCTGGAGTTACACCACCAACCATCTTGGTGCCGTATTCGATGGCTTGCTGGGTGTGGAAACTACCTTGGGAACCGGTAATGCCCTGGCAGATAACTTTGGTGTCTTTATTGATCAGGACGCTCATTATTTGCCCTCCGCAGCTTTAACAACTTGTTGAGCAGCGTCGGTCAGGCTGGTAGCCGCGATGATGTTCAAACCGCTTTCTGCCAGTACTTTAGCGCCCAGTTCAGCGTTGTTGCCTTCAAGGCGAACAACAACCGGGATTTTCACGCCGACTTCTTTCACTGCACCGATGATGCCTTCGGCAATCATGTCGCAACGAACGATGCCGCCGAAGATGTTGACCAGTACTGCAGCGACGTTGGAGTCGGACAGGATGATCTTGAAGGCTTCGGTTACGCGTTCTTTGGTAGCACCACCGCCCACGTCGAGGAAGTTGGCTGGTTTGCCGCCATGCAGGTTGACGATGTCCATGGTACCCATGGCCAGGCCAGCACCGTTGACCATGCAACCGATGTTACCTTCCAGGGCTACGTAGTTCAGTTCGAACTTGGCAGCGTGCGCTTCGCGCGGATCGTCTTGCGACGGATCGTGGAAAGTCTTCAGCTTAGGCTGACGGTACATGGCGTTGGCGTCGATGTTGATCTTGGCGTCGAGGCAATGCAGATCGCCGTCAGCCTTGATCACCAGCGGGTTCACTTCCAGCAGGGCCAGATCGTGATCCTGGAACAGTTTGGCCAGACCTACGAAGATCTTGGCGAACTGGGCAACTTGCTTGCCTTCCAGACCCAACTGGAAAGCCAGCTCGCGACCCTGGAATGGCTGAGCGCCAACCAGTGGATCGATAGTGGCTTTCAGAATTTTTTCCGGGGTGTCATGGGCTATCTTCTCGATGTCCACGCCACCTTCGGTGGAAGCCATGAACACGATGCGACGGCTCGAACGGTCAACGACAGCGCCCAGGTACAGCTCTTTAGCGATATCAGTGCACGATTCAACCAGGATCTTGGTGACTGGCTGGCCATTGGCATCAGTCTGGTAAGTCACCAGACGCTTGCCCAGCCACTGCTGTGCGAAGGCCTTGGCGTCTTCTTTGCTGCGAACCAGCTTAACGCCGCCCGCTTTACCGCGACCACCAGCGTGGACCTGGGCTTTGACAACCCACTCGGTACCACCGATTTTGTCGCAAGCTTCTGCTGCTGCTTCCGGGGTGTCGACTGCGAAACCCTGGGATACTGGCAGGCCGTATTCAGCGAACAGCTGCTTACCCTGATACTCGTGAAGATTCATGCTTTTTACCGTCTTCGTTAGGTACTGCGCATTCGGCGCTGCGCTCATTATGAGTGCCGCGCCACCTGTGACTGCTGCTTGCGCAACTTGCGGGGCTCAAGGCCCGTAAAGCTGCGCAAGGCTGCGTCCAGCGGATATTCCGCGGTGAGTCTTGCGCGCAAGGCTCACGACGGGCAACTCCGCCGTGGTTTCTTATTATCTCGCTTAGCGCTTCTTGCGGTTGGCGATGTGGATGGCGCCGCCATTCACTGCCAACGCAGCTTCGTGCAACGCTTCGGACAGGGTCGGATGGGAGAAGACCATCATGCCCAGGTCCTCGGCACTGGTGCCGAATTCCATACCGATCGCGCCTTGCTGAACCAGTTCTGCAGCGCTCGGGCCAATCACGTGGACGCCCAATACGCGGTCAGTCTTGGCATCAGCGATGACTTTGACAAAACCACCGGTGTCGTTCGCTGCCATGGCACGGCCAGAAGCGGCAAACGGGAAGGTGCCGACGTTAACTTCAACGCCTTCAGCTTTCAACTGCTGTTCGTTCTTGCCGACCCATGCAATTTCCGGGTGGGTGTAGATAACCGATGGGATCAGGTCATAGTTCATCTGGGTTTTGTGGCCCTTGATGCGCTCGACAACCATGATGCCTTCTTCGGAAGCCTTGTGCGCCAGCATCATGCCGCGAACCACGTCGCCGATGGCGTACACGCCAGGCACGGAGGTTGCGCAGTGATCGTCAACGTGCACGTAGCCGCGCTCGTCGAGGCTCACGCCGCTGTCAGCGGCCAGCAGGTCGGTGGTCACTGGACGGCGACCAACGGCTACGATCAGCTTGTCGAAAGTGATGGTTTTTTCGCCATCCTTGTCGGTGTAGTTGACGACAACTTCTTCGCCGTTGACTTTCGAACCGGTCACGCGAGCGCCCAGCTTGATGTCCAGACCCTGTTTGGTCAGGGTTTTCAGCGCTTCTTTGGAGACAGCAGTGTCGGCAGCCAGCAGGAACGTGTCCAGGGCTTCCAGCACAGTCACTTCAGCACCCAGGCGGGACCATACCGAACCCAGTTCCAGACCGATCACGCCAGCGCCGATCACGCCCAGACGCTTAGGTACAGCCTGGAATTCCAGGGCGCCGGTCGAATCAACGATCACGTTGTTATCAACTGGAGCGGGTGGAATATCGATTGGGCGCGAACCTGGAGCCAGGATCACGTTTTCAGCTTCGATGATTTCGGTCGAGCCATCTGGCTTGGTGATTTCAACTTTCTTGCCAGCCAGCAGCTTGCCGTGGCCTTGCAGGGAAGTCACACCGTTGGCCTTGAACAAGGTCGCAACGCCGGAAGTCAGGCCCTTAACGATGTTGGCTTTACGGCCGACCATTGCTGGCACGTCCATGGTCACGCCAGCATGGTTGATGCCGTGGATCGCGAAGCCGTCTTGGGCTTCGTGGAATTTCCAGGAGCTGTCCAGCAGCGCCTTGGAAGGAATGCAACCGACGTTCAGGCAAGTACCACCCAGCGCCAGTTTGCCTTCCTTGTCGGTGTATTTTTCGATGCAAGCAGTCGAGAGGCCCAGTTGTGCGGCCTTGATGGCGGCAACGTAGCCGCCAGGGCCTGCACCAATCACTACGACGTCAAATTTCTGTGTCATGAAAATAGATCCTCTATTTGCGACAAGCTTTTAGCCGCAAGCTGCAAGCCAAGCTGCTTTTTCCTGCAGCTTGTAGCCCGCAACGTGCAGCTGCTTATATCAGATATCCAGCAGCAGACGAGCCGGGTCTTCCAGCAGGTTCTTGATGGTCACCAGGAACGTCACGGCTTCTTTACCATCGATCAGGCGGTGATCGTAGGACAGCGCCAGGTACATCATCGGGCGAATCACGACCTGGCCGTTGATGGCCATCGGACGCTGGATGATGTTGTGCATGCCCAGGATCGCAGCTTGAGGCGGGTTGACGATCGGGGTCGACATCATCGAACCGAAAGTACCACCGTTGGTGATGGTGAACGTACCGCCGGTCATCTCGTCGATGGTCAGCTTGCCGTCACGGGCTTTCTTGCCGAAGCCAGCGATGCCGCCTTCGATTTCAGCCAGGCTCATCAGCTCGGCGTTACGCAGGACCGGAACCACCAGGCCACGGTCGCTGGACACGGCAACGCCGACGTCAGCGTAGCCGTGGTAAACGATGTCGCCGCCGTCGATGGAAGCGTTGACGGCCGGGAAGCGTTTCAGCGCTTCGGTGGCCGCTTTCACGAAGAACGACATGAAGCCCAGGCGTACGCCATTGTGGGACTTCTCGAACAGGTCCTTGTACTTCGAACGCAGGGCCATGACTTCAGTCATGTCGACTTCGTTGAACGTGGTCAGCATCGCCATGTTCGACTGTGCTTCAACCAGGCGCTTGGCCACGGTGGCACGAACGCGGGTCATCGGTACGCGCTTCTCGGTGCGGTCGCCAGCGGCGAACACAGGCGCAGCGGCAGCCGGGGCAGCAGCCTTGGCAGGTGCGGCGGCTGGAGCGTTTTTCTTCGCTTCAACAGCAGCAACCACGTCTTCCTTGGTCACGCGGCCGTCTTTGCCGGTGCCTTTGATGGAAGCCAGGTTGATGCCGTTTTCTTCAGCCAGTTGACGCGCGGCTGGAGCAGCGATCGGGTCTTCAGCGCCAGCAGCCGGGGCGGCAGCAGGAGCCGAAGCAGCCGGTGCAGCGGCGGCCGGAGCGGCAGCAGCGCTGCCCTCTTCGATCGAGCCCAGAACCTGGTTCGACAGAACGGTTGCGCCTTCTTCGGCAACGATTGCGCCCAGCACGCCGTCAGCTTCAGCCAACACTTCCAGAACGACTTTGTCGGTCTCGATGTCGACGATCAGGTCGTCACGCTTGACGGCCTCGCCTGGTTTCTTGTGCCAGGTGGCAACGGTGCCATCGGCAACCGATTCCGGGAATGACGGGGCTTTGATTTCGATAGCCATTATCTGTGTGTCCTTAAAATTCGGTTTCAGTCAGCGCGAAGGCGTTAAACAGTGAAAGCATCTTGCAGCAGTTTTTCCTGCTGCTCGGCGTGCATCGACGCATAACCACACGCAGGTGCAGCAGAAGCGTCACGACCGGCGTACTCCAGGCCCAGGCCTGCTTTGTGGTTGCCGATACTGCGACGCAGGTGATGCTGGCTGCTGTACCACGCGCCCTGGTTCATCGGTTCTTCCTGGCACCACACCACGTTGGTGAGGTTGGTGTAAGCCGCGATGGCTTCCATCAGGTCGTCTTCCGGGAACGGGTAAAGCTGCTCGATACGCACGATGGCGATGTCTTCGCGGCCTTCGGCACGGCGTTTTTCCAGCAGGTCGTAGTAGACCTTGCCGCTGCACAGGACCAGGCGAGTCACCTTGGCTGCATCCAATGCATCGATTTCTGGAATCACGGTCTGGAACGAGCCTTCGGCCAGATCTTCCAGGGTCGAGATGGCCAATTTGTGACGCAACAGCGATTTCGGGGTCAGCACTACCAGCGGCTTGCGCAGCGGGCGGATCACCTGGCGACGCAGCAAGTGGTAGATCTGGGCCGGCGTAGTCGGCACGCACACCTGGATGTTGTGCTCGGCGCACAGCTGCAGGTAACGCTCCAGACGGGCCGAGGAGTGCTCCGGACCCTGACCTTCATAACCGTGTGGCAGCAACATGGTCAGACCGCACAGACGGCCCCACTTGTGCTCGCCGCTGGTGATGAACTGGTCGATAACCACCTGGGCACCGTTGGCGAAGTCGCCGAACTGGGCTTCCCAGATCACCAGCGCGTTTGGCGTGGTGGTCGAGTAGCCGTATTCGAACGCCAGTACGGCTTCTTCGGACAGGAACGAATCGTACAGGTCGAAACGTGGCTGGCCTTCGTACAGGTTCTGCAACGGGATGTAGGTGCCCGCGTCTTTCTGGTTGTGCAATACCGCGTGACGGTGCGAGAACGTACCACGGCCGATGTCCTGGCCGGTCATGCGGATCGGGTGACCTTCGAACGCCAGGGTCGCGTACGCCATGGTTTCGGCGTAACCCCAGTTGATCGGCAGGCCGCCGGCTTGCATCTTCTGACGGTCTTCGTAGATCTTCGCAACCTGGCGCTGTACGACGAAGCCTTCTGGAATTTCCAGCAGCTTGGCAGACAGTTCCTGCAAGGTTTTCAGGTCGAACGACGTATCGTGACGCGCAGTCCAGGTATGACCCAGGTACGGACGCCAGTCCACGAACAGCTCTTTGTTCGGCTCTTTGACCAGGCTTTTCACAACGTGCAGACCGTTGTCCAGCGCGTTGCGGTATTCGTCGATCTTCGCCTGAACACGCGCATCGTCAACCACGCCGGCCTTGGTCAGGCTTTCGGCGTACAGCTCACGGGTAGTGCGCTGCTTGGTGATCTGCTGGTACATCAACGGCTGGGTGCCGCTAGGCTCATCCGCTTCGTTGTGACCGCGACGGCGGTAGCAAACCAGGTCGATCACCACGTCACGCTTGAACTGCATGCGGTAGTCGATCGCGAGCTGGGTCACGAACAACACGGCTTCCGGATCATCACCATTCACATGGAGGATCGGCGCCTGGATCATCTTGGCCACGTCGGTGGCGTACTCGGTAGAGCGCGCGTCCAGCGGGTTGCTGATGGTGAAGCCGACCTGGTTGTTGATCACGATGTGAATCGTGCCACCGGTCTTGAAGCCGCGGGTCTGCGACATCTGGAACGTTTCCAGGACCACGCCTTGACCGGCAAATGCCGCGTCACCGTGGATGGAAATCGGCAGGACTTTTTCACCGGTAGCGTCGTTACGACGATCCTGGCGGGCACGGACCGAACCCTCGACCACTGGAGAAACGATTTCCAGGTGGGATGGGTTGAAGGCCATGGCCAGGTGAACTTCACCGCCGGTGGTCATCACGTTGGACGAGAAGCCCTGGTGGTATTTAACGTCACCGGAACCCAGCTCGACCTTCTTCTTGCCTTCGAACTCGTCGAACAGTTCACGCGGGTTCTTGCCGAAGGTGTTGACCAACACGTTCAGGCGACCACGGTGAGCCATGCCGATCACGATTTCCTTGGTGCCGTAGGAACCGGAACGCTGGATCAGCTCGTCGAGCATCGGGATCAGGCTTTCGCCGCCTTCCAGGCCAAAACGCTTGGTGCCTGGGTATTTGGTGCCCAGGTATTTCTCCAGGCCTTCGGCAGCGGTTACGCGCTCAAGCAGATGGCTGCGTACGTCAGCGGACAAAACCGGACGGCCGCGCACACCTTCCAGACGATGCTGGAACCAGTGGCGTTGCTCGGAATCGGTGATGTGCGTGAACTCGGCGCCAATGGTGCGGCAATATGTCTGCTGCAACGCTTCGTGAATTTCGCGTAGGCTCGCTTCCTCTTTGCCGATGAACAGGTCGCCGGCACGGAAGGTCGTATCAAGATCGGCATTGGTCAAGCCGTAATGATTGATCGACAGGTCAGCAGGTGCAGGACGCTTCCAGAGCCCCAGCGGGTCAAGCTGGGCCGCCTGGTGGCCGCGCATCCGGTAAGCCTGGATCAGTCGCAGTACTTCAACTTGCTTCTTCTCATGCTCACTGCTCACGCTGCCGGCGGAAACCGGTTGGGCGCGGCGCTGGTTCTTTGCCAGCAGCACAAATTGATCGCGAATTGTTGCGTGCGATACATCGGTGGCAGCGTTGCCGTCTGAAGACAACGTCTGAAATTTGGTGCGCCATTCTTCTGGCACAGCGTTAGGGTCGTGCAGGTAGAGCTCATAAAGCTCTTCCACATAGGCAGCGTTACCACCTGAAAGATAGCCGCTGTTCCACATGCGCTGCATCACGCTTTCTTGCATGCTTGGTCACCCTCGATTTGGGGACACCACCGGCGAAAACACCGAGTTTGCTTGCAAAAGGCCAAGTGCAGCGACCAAAACAAGCCACTTAGGATCACGCTGATAGTTCGGGTACCAACCCGAATGCCCCTGCTTGTCTCATTTCTTCAAAATAAGAGCTGCGGCTTTGTAAGTCGCTGCTCAAGTTAAAACTACGGCGCCGGTTGAAGCCTGCGCCGTAGCATTTACGGGCACAACGGTCCTGCTTTGCTACAACGTCAGTTACACGCCGCTTTGCAGCAGCATGTTACGGATGTGACCAATGGCCTTAGTCGGGTTCAGGCCTTTGGGACATACGTTGACGCAGTTCATGATCCCGCGGCAGCGGAATACGCTGAACGGGTCATCCAGTGAAGCCAGACGCTCGGAGGTCTTGGTGTCACGGCTGTCTGCCAGGAAGCGGTACGCTTGCAGCAGGGCAGCTGGACCCAGGAATTTATCCGGGTTCCACCAGAAGGATGGGCACGAGGTCGAGCAGCAAGCGCACAGGATGCACTCGTACAGACCGTCAAGCTTCTCACGCTCTTCCGGGGACTGCAGACGTTCGATGGCCGGAGCCGGCGTGTCGTTCTGCAGGAACGGCTTAACTTTCTCGTATTGCTTGTAGAAGATGCTCATATCGACAACCAGGTCACGGATAACCGGCAAACCTGGCAGTGGACGAACGATCAGCTTGTTGCCTTTGACCACGGCGGACAGCGGCGTGATGCACGCCAGGCCGTTTTTGCCGTTGATGTTCATGCCGTCGGAACCGCACACACCTTCACGGCAAGAGCGACGATACGAGAAGCCCTCGTCCTGCTCTTTGATCAGTGCCAATACATCCAGCACCATCAGGTCTTTACCACCGGTATCGACCTGGAATTCCTGCATGAACGGCGCGGCGTCCTGATCAGGGTTGTAGCGATAAACACTGACTTTCAACATGGCAGCCACCCTTAGTAAGTCCGAATCTTCGGTTCAAACGTCGGCACCGTCTTCGGCGAGAAGTTCACGGCACGCTTGGTTACGCGCTTGTCACCCGGGAAGTACAGGGTGTGGCACAACCAGTTTTCGTCGTCGCGATCTTCAAAGTCTTCACGGGCGTGGGCACCACGGGATTCTTTACGAACCTCGGCAGCGATTGCAGTCGCTTCGGCCACTTCCAGCAGGTTTTGCAGCTCAAGGGCTTCGATACGAGCGGTGTTGAACGCTTGGCTCTTATCGTTGATCTTGACGTTGGCGATGCGCGTACGCAGGTCGGCCAACTGGGCAATACCCTTCTGCATGTATTCGCCGGTACGGAATACACCGAAGTAGTTCTGCATGCAGCTTTGCAGCTCGCGACGCAGGGTTGCCACGTCTTCGCCATCAGTACGCTCGTTCAGAGCGTTCAGGCGCGCCAGGGCGGTTTCGATGTTGGCGTCGGTGGCCTCATCGTAATCGATGCCGTCAGTCAGCGCTTTTTCCAGGTGCAGGCCGGCAGCACGGCCGAATACCACCAGGTCGAGCAGCGAGTTGCCGCCCAGACGGTTGGCACCGTGTACCGATACGCACGCCACTTCGCCTACGGCGAACAGACCGTGGATGATCTCGTCGACGCCTTCGGCGTTCTGGGTGATCGCCTGGCCATGAATGTTGGTCGGCACGCCGCCCATCATATAGTGGCAGGTTGGAACCACTGGCACTGGCGCCAGTACCGGGTCAACGTGAGCAAAGGTCTTGGACAGCTCGCAGATACCTGGCAGGCGGCTGTGCAGCACTTCCTCGCCCAGGTGGTCGAGCTTGAGCATCACGTGGTCGCCGTTCGGGCCACAGCCGTTGCCGGCGATGATTTCTTTAACCATCGAACGCGCAACAACGTCACGGCCAGCAAGGTCTTTGGCGTTCGGAGCATAACGCTCCATGAAACGCTCGCCGTGCTTGTTGATCAGGTATCCACCTTCACCACGGCAACCTTCGGTAACCAGTACACCGGCGCCGGCGATGCCGGTCGGGTGGAACTGCCACATCTCGATGTCTTGTACCGGCACGCCAGCACGCAAGGCCATGCCGACGCCGTCACCGGTGTTGATCAGGGCGTTGGTGGTCGAAGCGTAGATACGGCCTGCACCGCCAGTCGCCAGAACAGTTGCCTTGGCGCGGATGTAGGTGGTTTCACCGGTTTCGATGCAGATGGCGATCACACCAACGAATGCACCGTCAGCGTTCTTCACCAGGTCCACGGCGTAGTACTCGTTCAGGAACGTAGTACCGGCTTTCAGGTTGCCCTGGTAAAGGGTGTGCAGCAGCGCGTGACCAGTACGGTCGGACGCGGCGCAGGTACGGGCAGCCTGCCCGCCTTTACCGTAATCCTTCGACTGGCCGCCGAATGGACGCTGGTAGATACGGCCTTGTTCGGTACGGGAGAACGGCAGACCCATGTGGTCCAGTTCGAACACCGCAGCCGGGCCTTCCTGACACATGTATTCGATAGCGTCCTGGTCACCGATATAGTCGGAACCCTTGACGGTATCGTACATGTGCCAGCGCCAGTCATCGTTTGGATCGGCAGAGGCGATGGCGCAGGTGATGCCACCCTGGGCCGATACGGTGTGGGAACGGGTCGGGAACACCTTGGTGATCACGGCAGTCTTGTGACCGCCCTGGGCCAGCTGCAGCGCAGCGCGCATGCCAGCACCGCCGCCACCAATAATGATGGCGTCGAATGAAATAGTTGGAATGTTAGCCATGAATCAGATACCCCAAAGAATCTGCACACCCCAGACAAAGTAAGCGAACATCGCGACGCCGCAGACTGCCTGGAAGAGAAAACGTACTGCAGTCGCGGACTTGCCCAGCGCCATCGGCGTCAGGTAGTCGGTCGCGATGGTCCACATGCCAACCCAGGCGTGTGCGCCCAGGGCTACAAGGGCCAGCAGACTGAAGATTCGCATCGCATTGTGGGAAAACAGGCCATGCCATTGCTCATAGCTGATGCCTGGATTTGCGACGAGGTATCCGATCAGGAAAATGAAATAAGCCGCGAGAACGACCGCAGACACACGCTGTGCCATCCAGTCATAGAGGCCCGAACGCGAAAGGTTCGTAACGCTGGTTACCATATCCAAACTCCTGCCAGAACGATCAGCACCACGGAAATGGCGATGATGATTTTCGAGCCCAGGCGGCCGCCTTCCAGCGTCTCACCGATACCCGCATCCATGATCAAGTGGCGCACACCGGCTACCAGGTGATACAGCAGAGCGGACAGGAGGCCCCATGCTACGAACTTGGCCAGCGGGCTGGTCAAGCATGCCTTCACCTCGGCGTAACCTTCCTCGGAACCCAGGGATTTGCTCAATGCATAAAGCATGATGCCCAAGCCCAGGAACAGGATGATGCCGGAAACACGGTGCAGGAACGACGTAACGCCGGTGATGGGGAGTTTGATGGTCCTTAGGTCTAGGTTTACAGGTCGTTGGCTATTCACGGCTTTTTTTCACACTGAAGAGCCCCTAACAATCAGGGCAAAGTTGTTGGGGAGTGCACTGGTCAGGTAAGCACCACCCAGGGAGTGCGACCCCCAATGAAAGCAAGCCCAAAAGCCCTTGGCGGTCGGTGGCCGAGTATAGACAGTTAGGTTACTAATGACAACGCGCGCACCTCACCCTAATAGCTGATTGCGCTGGCGGTATAAAAGGCGTAAACGGCAGTCAATTTCGAGGAAAAAGTACGGTTAAAGCCTTCTGCTGCAAGACTTTAGGCAAATTGACATCTGGATTTATATCAATATAGTGGTGCGGGCCCTGCGTGGGGGGTCTGTCTGATGATTTGAAGCATAAATAGGAGGCCACATGGCTGACAAAAAAGCGCAGTTGATCATCGAGGGCGCAGCCCCCGTCGAGCTGCCCATTTTAACCGGCACCGTTGGTCCCGATGTTATCGACGTGCGGGGCCTGACGGCCACGGGCCGTTTTACATTCGACCCAGGCTTCATGTCGACCGCCTCTTGCGAGTCGAAGATCACCTATATCGATGGTGATAATGGCATCTTGCTGCATCGCGGCTACCCGATCGAGCAGCTTGCTGAACAGTCGGACTACCTGGAAACCTGCTACCTGCTGCTAAATGGCGAACTGCCAACAGCCGAGCAAAAAGCCCAGTTCGTCAGCACCGTGAAGAACCACACCATGGTTCACGAGCAGTTGAAGACCTTCTTCAACGGCTTCCGTCGCGACGCCCACCCGATGGCCGTCATGTGCGGTGTGGTCGGCGCCCTGTCGGCTTTCTATCACGACTCCCTCGACATCAATAACCCGCAGCATCGCGAAATTTCCGCGATCCGCCTGGTTGCCAAGATGCCGACCCTGGCCGCAATGGTTTACAAGTACTCCATGGGCCAACCCATGATGTACCCGCGCAACGACCTGACGTACGCGGAAAACTTCCTGCACATGATGTTCAACACCCCGTGCGAGATCAAACCGATCAGCCCGGTGCTGGCCGCTGCGATGGACAAGATCTTCATCCTCCACGCCGACCACGAGCAGAACGCATCGACCTCTACCGTGCGCCTGGCAGGTTCCTCGGGTGCCAACCCGTTCGCCTGTATCGCCGCCGGCATCGCCGCACTGTGGGGCCCTGCCCACGGCGGTGCGAACGAAGCCGTATTGACCATGCTCGATGAAATCGGCGATGTCTCGAACATCGACAAGTTCATCGCCAAGGCCAAGGACAAGAACGATCCGTTCAAGTTGATGGGCTTCGGTCACCGGGTCTACAAGAACCGCGACCCGCGCGCCACCGTAATGAAAAAGACCTGCGACGAAGTGTTGAAGGAACTGGGCATCAAGAACGATCCGCAACTCGAACTGGCTATGCGCCTGGAAGAGATCGCCTTGACCGACCCGTACTTCATCGAACGCTCGCTGTACCCGAACGTCGACTTCTACTCGGGGATCATCCTCAAGGCAATCGGCATTCCAACCAGCATGTTCACCGTGATCTTCGCCCTGGCGCGGACCGTGGGCTGGATCTCCCACTGGAAAGAAATGCTCTCCAGCCCGTACAAGATTGGCCGCCCGCGCCAGCTGTACACCGGCTACGAGTCGCGTGACATCACCAAGCTGGAAGATCGCAAGTAAGCATTCAACTGCTTAGCTGCATAGAGAACGGCCTCCCTTAGTGGAGGCCGTTTTTGTTTGTGTCGCCTATACCATCGCCATCGCAGGCAAGCCAGCTCCCACTTTCGACCGAGTACACCCCTTGGAATGCAGTCAAATGTGGGAGCTGGCTTGCCTGCGATTAGGCCCGAACAGCCGCCCCTGAACCCCAGACAAAAAAATACCCCGGCCTTTCGACCGGGGCACTTCTTATCCAGCTACAACCTTAGTGAGAAACCGCCCCACTCGCCCCCAGGCCAGTCTGCGAACGCACAAACTGCGGGAAGTACAGCGCACGCTCTTTCTCTGCCGCCGCCGACTTGTCGGTGATGGAGAAGAACCAGATGCCGACGAACGCAATGATCATCGAGAACAGCGCTGGGTACTCATAAGGGAAGATGGCTTTTTCATGGTGCAGGATCGACACCCAGATGGTCGGGCCGAGGATCATCAGCCCCACGGCACTGATCAAGCCCAGCCAGCCGCCAATCATCGCGCCACGGGTGGTGAGGTTTTTCCAGTACATGGAAAGCAGCAATACCGGGAAGTTACAGCTGGCGGCAATGGAGAACGCCAGGCCGACCATGAACGCGATGTTCTGGCTTTCGAACAGGATACCCAAGCCGATCGCCAGTATGCCCAATGCAATAGTGGTGATCTTCGATACACGAATCTCATCCTTGTCGTTGGCCTTGCCTTTCTTGATGACGCTGGCGTACAGGTCATGGGACACCGCCGAGGCACCGGCCAGGGTCAGGCCAGCAACCACCGCGAGGATGGTGGCGAACGCCACGGCCGAGATGAAGCCCAGGAAGATACTGCCACCCACCGCGTTGGCCAGGTGCACCGCCGCCATGTTGTTGCCACCGAGCAAGGCGCCTGCTGCATCCTTGAACGCCGGGTTGGTGCTGACCAGCAAGATCGCGCCAAAACCGATGATAAAGGTCAGGATGTAGAAGTAACCGATGAAACCCGTGGCGTAGAACACGCTCTTGCGGGCTTCTTTTGCGTCGCTGACGGTGAAGAAGCGCATCAGGATGTGTGGCAGGCCAGCAGTACCGAACATCAGGGCCAGGCCCAGAGAGAACGCCGAGATCGGATCCTTCACCAAGCCACCAGGGCTCATGATCGCCTCACCCTTGGCGTGAACCTTGATCGCCTCGGAGAACAGCGTGTTGAAGTCGAAGTTGACGTGCTTCATCACCATCAGCGCCATGAACGAGGCACCGGACAGCAGCAACACCGCCTTGATGATTTGCACCCAGGTGGTCGCCAGCATGCCGCCGAACAGCACGTACATGCACATCAGGATACCCACCAGGATCACCGCCACGTGGTAGTCCAGGCCGAACAGCAGTTGGATCAGCTTGCCCGCGCCGACCATCTGCGCGATCAGGTAGAACGCCACCACCACCAGCGAACCACAGGCCGACAGGCTGCGGATCTGGGTTTGCCCGAGGCGGTAGGACGCCACGTCGGCAAAGGTGTACTTGCCCAGGTTGCGCAGGCGCTCGGCGATCAGGAACAGAATGATCGGCCAGCCCACCAGGAAGCCGATCGAGTAGATCAGGCCGTCATAACCGGAGGTGTAGACCAGCGCGGAAATCCCCAGGAAGGACGCCGCCGACATGTAGTCACCGGCAATCGCCAGGCCGTTCTGGAAACCGGTGATCTTGCCACCGGCCGCATAGTAGTCGGCCGCCGATTTATTGCGCTTGGACGCCCAGTAAGTGATGCACAGGGTGGCACCGACAAACGCGACAAACATCACGATGGCCGATACGTTCAGGGGTTGCTTGTGCACTTCACCGGTCAATGCGTCCGCTGCCCAAAGGGCCGGAGCGAAGAACGAAGCGCCGAGTAGTGCCAGTAGACGACCGATCATTGCGCAGCCTCCTTGAGAATCGCATTGTTCAGGTCGTCAAATTCGCCATTGGCCCGACGCACGTAGATGCCGGTCAGGATGAAGGCGGACACAATCAGTCCGACGCCCAGGGGAATGCCCCAGGTAATCGAAGAACCGGGGCTGATCTTGGCCCCCAGCACTTGTGGCCCGTAGGCGATCAACAGGATGAAAGCGGAGTAAAGCCCGAGCATGATCGCCGAGAGAATCCAGGCGAATCGTTCCCTTTTTCTCACCAGCTCCTTGAAACGCGGGCTGTTTTGAATCGAGAGGTAAATGCTGTCGTTCATTGTTTTTATCCTCGCAGCACAGCTTTTTTATTATTTTGGAACGTATCCACTGTATGCGGCTGCCGTAGAGGTTCCAGACGACCTTAGTCTTAGATCGAGTGTAGCGAGGGATTGTCAGAGCGCAGGAGGATTTACAGACGGTAAAATCAGTGTGGGAGCGGGCTTGCCCGCGATTGCGGTGGTTCAGTCAACTTATGCATCGACTGACACACTGCTATCGCGGGCAAGCCCGCTCCCACATTAGGTTTGTGGCGTGCTTGCTACAGGTTATTTACCGATCCACTCGGCCACACGCTCAGGGTGCTTGGCCACCCAATCCTTGGCCGCCGCATCCGGCTTGGCGCCCTCTTGGATGGCCAGCATGACTTCGCCGATTTCATCCTTGGAGGCCCACTGGAATTTCTTCAGGAAGGCCGCAACTTCCGGCGCTTTCTTCTCCAGGCCCTTGCTGCCGATGCTGTTGACGGTTTCAGCCGCGCCATACACGCCTTTTGGATCTTCCAGGAAGCGCAGTTTCCACTTGGCGAACATCCAGTGTGGCACCCAACCGGTGACTGCAATGGATTCCTGCTTGTCTTCGGCACGGGTCAGTTCGGCGATCATCGCTGCGCCCGAACTGGCTTGCAGTTTGTAATCGAGGCCGTACTGCTTGATGGCTTCGTCGGTCTTGAGCATCACGCCTGAACCGGCGTCGATGCCGACGATTTTGTTCTTGAAGGTGGTGTCGGTCTTGAGGTCTTCGATGGATTTGGCTTTCACGTACTCCGGCACGATCAGCCCGATTTTCGCATCCTTGAAGTTAGGGCCGTAGTCGACCACCTTGTCCTTGTTCTTGGTCCAGTACTCACCGTGGGTCACCGGCAGCCAGGCGGACAGCATGGCGTCGAGTTTGCCGGTGGCCACGCCTTGCCACATGATCCCGGTGGCGACGGCTTGCAGTTTCACGTCATAACCGAGCTTGGCCTTGATCACCTCTGCCGCCACATGCGTGGTGGCAACGCTGTCGGACCAGCCGTCCACGTAGCCGATGCTCAGGGTTTTGCTGTCGGCGCTGGCCAGTGTGGAGCTCATCGCAACTACCAGAGTGGCAGCTGCGCCCAAGAGTCGTCGCATCTTCATCGTACTTCCCCGAAAGTGCTGCGCCCGACGGATGCCGAGCGACGTCAACCTGTTGTTATGTGGTGCGCCGCGCCCCCTTCACGCGCATCGATCCGGCTGCTGCGGCATCAGTGGAGTGCTGACACTTCGATCATCAACCCGCAAGGACTTGGAACCTGCTCTGTCAGCGACCTCACCCGAGCAAGAAACGACATCACAACGCCAGCAGGACGCTTTGTAGGATTTGGCGTCAAAATCCCGCCCGAACTTTGCATGTCAAAATTATGCAGCCCCACTGGGACGGGCCAAATCCGGGTAAGATGCGCGCCTTTGCTCCCCCAGATAAGCCGACCATGCCCGCGACTGCCCGCTTTCCTGCCCTGCCCTATTTCTTCGCCTTGATCCTTGGCCTGCTGGCCCTGGTCGGTTATTGGTATGGCCTCGGCCGGCCAGTGGTGCTGCCCGACGTTGCGAGCGCTTCGCACAAAATGCAGTGCGCGTCCTACACGCCATTCGATAAAGACCAATCGCCGTTCGACCAGCCCTTCAAGCTGCGTCCCGAGCGCATGGACGCCGACCTGGCGTTGCTGGCCACCCGTTTTGAGTGCATTCGCACCTACTCCATGACCGGCCTGGAAGCCCTGCCAGACATGGCGCGCAAGCATGGCCTGAAGGTGATGGCGGGCGCCTGGGTCAGCAGTGATCCGGTGGCCACCGAGAAGGAAATCAACGAACTGATCGCCTCGGCCAACGCCCATCCGGATGTCGTCACGTCAGTGATCGTCGGCAACGAAGCGCTGCTGCGCAAGGAAGTCACTGCTACGCAGTTGGTGAAGCTGATCCAGACAGTCAAAAGCCAGATCAAACAGCCAGTGACCTACGCCGACGTGTGGGAATTCTGGCTGCAACACCCGGAAATCGCCCCGGCGGTGGACTTCCTGACCATTCACTTGCTGCCGTACTGGGAAGATGACCCGTCCGGGATCGACCAGGCGCTCAAGCATGTAGGCGATGTACGCGAGACCTTCGGCAACAAATTCGCGCCCAAGGACATATTGATCGGCGAAACCGGCTGGCCCAGCGAAGGCCGCCAGCGTGAAACCGCAGTGCCGAGCCGGGTCAACGAAGCCAAGTTCATGCGCGGCTTCGTGGCCATGGCCGAAGCCAATGGCTGGCGCTACAACCTTATCGAAGCCTTTGACCAGCCGTGGAAACGCACCAGTGAAGGTGCCGTGGGCGGCTATTGGGGCCTGTTCGATGCGGACCGCCAGGACAAGGGCATCCTCGCCGGCCCGGTGACTAATGTGCCGTACTGGCCGTTGTGGCTGGGCGTGGGCGGGCTGATCCTGCTGGGCACCTTGGCGCTGGGTGGCCGTGTGCGCAGCACCCGTGCCGCGCTGGCCCTGCCGCTGCTGGGCGCGGTGGCGGCCTGCTCCATCGGCAGCTGGGCAGAACTGACCCGCATCACTGCACGTTTTACGGATGAATGGGTGTGGGCAGGTTTGCTGCTGGTGTTGAACCTATTGGTGCTTGCCCATGCTGCGCTGGCCTTGAGTGCTCGCGAAGGCTGGCGTGAGCGGGCGTTCAACTGGCTGGAGAAACGTGCTGGTTGGCTGATGGCGATCGCTGGCTTCGCAGGGGCTGTGATGATGTTGGCGTTGGTGTTCGAGCCACGCTATCGCAGCTTCCCGAGTGCCGCGCTGGTGCTGCCGGCCTTGGTTTACCTGGTTCGCCCGGTCACTGGCCCGCGCCGGGAAATCGCCCTGCTGGCGTTTATCATCGGTGCCGGCGTTGCGCCGCAGTTGTACCGTGAAGGTCTGTTGAATCAGCAGGCTTGGGGTTGGGCGGTGGTCAGCATGCTGATGGTTGTAGCCTTGTGGCGGTGCTTGCGGGTGCGCAAGGCTTAACACCGCTTTCGCGAGCAAGCCCGCTCCCACATTCGACCGCATTCTCATGTTGGAACTCGGTCAAGTGTGGGAGCGGGCTTGCTCGCGAAGAGGCCCTATCAGACGCCGCGAGACTTCCTGACCAACCGCAACCCCGCAATCACCAGCGCAAACACCGCAAACGCGGTGTTGTACAACGCCAGCGCCGGCAACCCGAACACCATCCCCAGCACCGCCAGCCACCAGCCCACACGGCCCGGCACAAAAAACGCGACGACCGCCGCAACCAACGCAGCCCAGCCCAGCACCTTGAAGTGGATCATCAAGCCCAGGTTCGAACGCAACTGGCACTCCCAGCGCCCGGCTTCGTCGGCGCAGATCCCCACCCAGCTGCCATCTTCCATAAAACCGTAGCGCGCGCCATAACTGGCAGCCAGCCACAGCGGCAGGGCAATAAGCAGCAAAATCAACGGCAAGCGACGGGACATGGGGCACTCCGATAGGCAAAAACGGCGCTCAGCTTAATGCCCCGGTGGCCGTTAGCAAGGCGCATACACACAATTAGTGTTCACCAAAGCGTGGCAAAGTGTATCGTCTGGCTACTATTACCCCGATTCCGACGTTATTTTCCGACATTTCGTGCCGTGTGATGGCACTTCGGCGATAGCACGGTGGTCATAGCCTGCGAACTTCATTTAGCACGTTTCCTCTTAGGGATTTAGTCATGCTCCGTTCCTTGCGCTGTGCTGCCCTGCTGGGCAGCCTTTTTCTGAGTGCGTCAGCACTGGCGGTCGATATCGACCAAGCCAGCTATGGCTACCCTTTGACCAACCCGTTTGAAGCGACCATCGCCACCACCCCGCCCGACCTTCGGCCAACATTGCCGAGCAACGACGAGATCAACCAGTCCGATTACACCCTGACGATGCGCCCCGAGCGCGAGTTCAGCCTGCCCGACAACTTCTGGCCGGTGAAAAAACTCACCTACCGCATCGCTAAGCAAGACCGCGCCGCACCGCTGATCTTCCTGATCGCCGGCACCGGTGCGCGGTTCGACAGCAGCATCAACGAATACCTGAAAAAGCTGTATTACCAGGCCGGCTACCACGTGGTGCAACTGTCATCGCCCACCAGCTTTGACTTCATCAGCGCCGCCTCACGCTTCGCCACCCCGGGGATCACCCAGGAAGACGCCGAAGACATGTACCGCGTGATGCAAGCCGTGCGCGCACAGAACGCCTCGCTGCCGGTGACCGACTTCTACCTCACCGGCTACAGCCTCGGTGGCCTGGATGCGGCATTCGTGGCCAAACTGGACGAGACCCGGCGCAGTTTCAACTTCAAGAAAGTCTTGCTGCTGAACCCGCCAGTCAACCTCTACACCTCGATCACCAACCTCGACAAGCTGGTGCAGACCGAGGTCAAGGGCATCAACAACACCACCACCTTCTATGAACTGGTGTTGAACAAGCTGACCCGCTACTTCCAGCAGAAAGGCTACATCGACCTCAACGATGCCCTGCTCTACGACTTCCAGCAATCCAAGCAGCACCTGACCAACGAACAGATGGCCATGCTCATCGGCACCTCGTTCCGCTTCTCGGCGGCCGACATTGCCTTTACCTCGGACCTGATCAACCGTCGCGGCCTGATCATCCCACCGAAGTACCCGATCACCGAAAGCACCAGCCTCACGCCGTTCCTCAAGCGCGCGCTGCAATGCGACTTCGACTGCTACCTCACCGAACAGGTGATCCCGATGTGGCGCGCCCGCACCGATGGCGGCAGCCTGCTGCAACTGGTTGACCAGGTCAGCCTGTACGCCCTCAAGGACTACCTGCACAGCAGCAAGAAAATCGCCGTCATGCACAACGCCGACGACGTGATCCTCGGCCCTGGCGACCTCGGTTTCCTGCGTAAAACCTTCGGCGATCGCTTGACCGTCTACCCGCTGGGCGGCCACTGCGGCAACCTCAATTACCGCGTCAACGCCGACGCCATGCTGGAGTTCTTCCGTGGCTAAATATCTTCTGCTGCTCGCCGCCTTGATGTGCGCGGGCGTGGCCAATGCCGACAACAGCAAGGCCCATGAGCCGATCAAGGTCGACTCCGATGGTTTCAAGGAGCCGCTGTCCAAGCTCAAGTTCAACCCCGGCATGGACCAGCGTGAGTTCGAGCGTTCGTCGCTGACCGCACTCAACGTCTACGACCCGCTGGAGGCCTGGAACCGTCGCGTTTACCACTTTAACTACCGCTTCGACCAATGGGTATTCATCCCCGTGGTCAACGGCTACACCTACGTCACCCCAAGCTTCCTGCGCACCGGCGTGAGCAACTTCTTCAACAACCTGGGCGACGTGCCCAACCTGTTGAACAGCCTGCTGCAACTCAAGGGCCACCGCTCCCTGGAAACCACCGGGCGCCTGCTGGTCAACACCACCATCGGCATCGCCGGCCTGTGGGACCCGGCCACCGCCATGGGCCTGCCACGCCAGAGCGAAGACTTCGGCCAGACCCTGGGCTTCTACGGCGTGCCGGGTGGCGCGTACCTGGTACTGCCGGTCTTCGGCCCGTCGAACCTGCGTGACACCACTGGTTTGATCGTGGACTACACCGCAGAGAGCCAGATCAACTTCCTCAACGTCTCCGAAGTCAGCTCCAACCACCCGGAAATCTGGGCGTTGCGCGCGGTGGACAAGCGTTACCAGACCAGCTTCCGTTACGGGCAGATGAACTCGCCGTTTGAATATGAAAAGGTACGTTACATCTACACGGAATCGCGCAAGTTGCAGATTGCCGAGTAAACAACACCCACAAAAAAGGCCATTCGATTGAATGGCCTTTTTTATTGCGGCTAGGATCAAGCCTTCACGGTTTTCCAGAGCTTGCCCAGCACGCTGACCAACGCCAGCACCACCGCACCCGCAATGATCCCCGCGACGCCATTTAGCAAGGTCGGCACCAACCACGCCACCCCGCCCGCGCCTTGGCTCACCGTCTCGATCCAGTGATGCACCACCGGCACGCCGTGGGTAAGGATGCCGCCACCCACCAGGAACATCGCCGCCGTACCGATCACCGACAGGCTCTTCATCATGTACGGCGCCGCGCGCAGGATCGCTCCGCCGATACTGCGCGCCATCTGGCCGGGTTTCTGCGTCAGCCACAGGCCCAGGTCATCCAGCTTGACGATGCCGGCGACCAGCCCATAAACACCCACCGTCATGACGATAGCGATGCCCGACAGTACGATCACCTGCTGCATCAACGGCGCATCCGCGACGGTGCCCAGGGTGATGGCGATGATTTCGGCGGAGAGGATGAAATCGGTGCGGATCGCGCCTTTGATCTTGTCCTTTTCGAACGCCACCAGATCGGTTGCCGGATCGGCTACCGCTTCAACCAATTGCGCATGCTCGGCTTTGTCCTCGTCCTTGCTGTGGAGAAACTTGTGCGCGAGTTTCTCGAAACCCTCAAAGCACAGGTAAGCACCGCCGAGCATCAACAGTGGCGTAACGGCCCACGGCGCAAACGCACTGATCAACAACGCCGCTGGCACCAGGATCAGCTTGTTGACGAACGAGCCCTTGGCCACCGCCCACACCACGGGAATTTCCCGCTCGGCGCGCACACCGGACACCTGCTGGGCATTCAGCGCCAAGTCATCGCCCAGTACGCCGGCGGTCTTCTTCGCGGCCATTTTTGTCATCAGGGCAACGTCATCGAGTACGGCGGCGATATCGTCGATCAGTACCAGTAAGCTGCTGCCTGCCATGAATCAGTCTTCCATAAAGGGGGATAAGCCGAGCATAGCGCGGCGCAAGGCTTTGCGGGCGCCTTGTTGAGGCCCGCAGATGGCCGGTGCTACCATGCGCAACCGCCGGTCTTGGCAAGGAATCACCTGGTTTATGAGCAGCATTCGCGAGCGCAACAAAGAAAAAATCCTGCGGGCGGCGAGCGAGGAGTTTGCCGACAAGGGCTTCGCCGCGACCAAAACCAGCGACATCGCCGCCAAGGCCGGGCTGCCCAAGCCCAATGTCTATTACTACTTCAAGTCCAAGGACAACCTCTACCGCGAGGTGCTCGAAAGCATTATCGAGCCGATCCTGGCCGCCTCCACGCCGTTCAACCCGGATGGCGAACCCAAAGAAGTGCTCAGCAACTACATCCGCTCGAAAATCCGCATCTCCCGCGACCTGCCGTTTGCCTCCAAGGTCTTCGCCAGCGAAATCATGCACGGCGCCCCGCACCTCAGCGCGGAGCAGGTCGAGCAACTCAACGCCCAGGCCAAGCACAACATCGACTGCATCCAGAACTGGGTGGATCGCGGCCTGATCGCGGACATTGACCCCAACCACCTGATGTTCAGCATCTGGGCGGCGACACAGACCTACGCGGATTTTGACTGGCAGATCTCGGCGATCACCGGCAAGGCCAAGTTGGATGAGGCGGATTATGAGGCGGCGGCGTTGACGATTATTCGGTTGGTGCTCAAGGGTTGTGAGCCGGACTGATGCACCGTGGTGAGGCCATCGCAGGCAAGCCAGCTCCCACAGGTTCCTGCGTCGCACACAAAATGTAAGAACACCGCAAATCCCCTGTGGGAGCGGGCTTGCCCGCGATAGCGCCCGCCCAGACACATCCTGCCAAAAGCCTGCCGATCACCATCGACCATCCAGATCTAGCCTCTCAAAATCCCCACTGACGAGAGGCCATGGAATGCCTGATCTCCCCGCTTCAAAACGCCTACGCATCGGCCGGCATGATGAGCCCAGTCATATTTACCTGCTGACAACCAATACGCTTGATCGCGAACCCATTTTCCAGGACTTCAAGCTCGGTCGCCTGGTCGTTCAACAATTCAGGATTGCCCAGAACCAGGGCCTGGCGACCTCCTTGGCCTGGGTCGTCATGCCTGATCACTTCCACTGGTTGGTCTCGCTGGAGAAAGGCTCACTGGCCGATCTCATGCGCCAGGTGAAGTCCAAAAGCACCCGCGTCGTAAATGCGGTAGCCAGGCGTCAGGGTCGGCTCTGGCAGCCGGGTTTTCACGACCATGCCGTGCGCCGTGAAGAAAGCCTTGAAGGGATCGCCCGCTATATCGTGGCCAATCCCCTAAGAGCTGGATTGGTAAAAAGATATGGCGACTATCCGCTGTGGGATGCCATTTGGCTTTGACTTGAGACCGAGTCGCCGCCATCGCAGGCAAGCCAGCTCCCACAGTTGAGCGTATTCACAAATTCAGATATGTGAACCCAATCAATTGTGGGAGCTGGCTTGCCTGCGATGAGGCCCGACAGATCACCCAAAAATCAAGCCGACACCCCCGCATCCGCCAACAACCCCACCCCTTCAATCGCCGTAATCGCGCACTGCTCGTCAATATCCGACGTATCCCCGCTGATCCCGATCGCCCCCAACACCCGACCCTCCTGATCCCGGATCAACACCCCACCCGGCGCCGGCACCACGCTGCCCTGCCCCAGGCTGTTCAACGCGGCGATAAACGCTGGCCGCTGCTGCGCGTCCAGTGCCAACAGGCGTGAGCCTTTGCCCAGGGCAATCGCGCCCCAGGCCTTGCCGATGGCGATCTGCGGGCGCAGCAGGCTGGCGCCGTCTTCCCGTTGCAGGGTGATCAGGTGCCCACCGCTGTCGAGCACCGCGATGGTCAGCGGTGCCGCCGCAATGGTGCGCCCTGCTGTGAGGGCCTGGCCGGCCAGTTGGGTGGCAATTTTCAAGGTTAAAGCGCTCATGGTGCCGTCCTTATCTTGTTATGGGAAAAGCGGTGGAGGTCTGAAGGATCAGATGCTCGATCAAACAAATAGAACACAATGACATTTGTTTTTGTATACAATATTTTCGAACAAACCTTCCATACGTCGCAAAAATGCCTTCCGACGAACGCAAAGGCCCGCCGATAAAATGGATTGACCTGCGCAGCTCGCCGTGAATACACTTTGACCAGACACCACTTGTATACAATTACAAAACGCAAGAGGCACCAAAATCATGAGCAAAATGAGAGCAATCGAAGCCGCCGTTCTGGTAATGCGCCGTGAGGGCGTGGACACCGCCTTCGGTATCCCAGGCGCTGCGATCAACCCGCTGTACTCGGCCTTGCAGAAGGTGGGTGGCATCGATCACGTCCTTGCTCGCCACGTTGAAGGCGCCTCCCACATGGCCGAGGGCTACACCCGCACCAAGGCCGGCAATATCGGCGTGTGCATCGGCACCTCGGGCCCGGCGGGCACCGACATGGTCACCGGCCTGTACAGCGCCTCGGCGGATTCGATCCCGATCCTGTGCATCACCGGCCAAGCGCCCCGCGCCCGGATGCACAAGGAAGACTTCCAGGCCGTGGACATCACCAGCATCGTCAAGCCGGTGACCAAGTGGGCAACCACCGTGCTGGAGCCTGGCCAGGTGCCTTACGCGTTCCAGAAAGCCTTCTATGAAATGCGCTCCGGCCGCCCAGGCCCGGTGCTGATCGACCTGCCGTTCGACGTGCAGATGGCCGAGATCGAGTTCGACATCGACGCCTACCAGCCGCTGCCATTGGCCAAGCCGCTGGCCACGCGCATCCAGGTGGAAAAAGCCCTGGCCCTGCTCGATCAGGCTGAACGCCCGTTGCTGGTCAGCGGTGGTGGCGTGATCAACGCCGATGCCAGCGACCTGTTGGTGGAGTTCGCCGAGCTGACTGGTATCCCGGTGATCCCGACCCTGATGGGCTGGGGCACCATTCCCGACGATCACCCGCTGATGGTCGGCATGGTGGGCCTGCAAACCTCTCACCGTTATGGCAACGCGACGATGCTCAAGTCGGACGTGGTGCTGGGCATCGGTAACCGCTGGGCCAACCGCCACACCGGTTCGGTGGAGGTGTACACCGAAGGGCGCAAGTTCATTCACGTCGACATCGAGCCGACGCAGATTGGCCGCGTCTTCACCCCGGACCTGGGCATCGTTTCCGACGCCGGTTCTGCCCTGACCCTGTTCATTGAAGTGGCTCGCGAGTGGAAAGCCGCCGGCAAGCTCAAGGACCGCAGCGCCTGGCTGCACGATTGCCAACAGCGCAAAGCCACCCTGCACCGCAAGACGCACTTCGACAATGTGCCGGTCAAGCCGCAACGGGTGTACGAAGAGATGAACCAGGTGTTCGGCAAAGACACCTGCTACGTCAGCACCATCGGTTTGTCGCAGATTGCCGGTGCACAATTCCTGCACGTCTATAAGCCACGCCACTGGATCAACTGCGGCCAGGCCGGCCCGTTGGGTTGGACCATTCCGGCTGCACTGGGCGTGGTCAAGGCCGATCCGAGCCGCAAGGTCGTCGCGCTGTCCGGCGACTATGACTTCCAGTTCATGATCGAAGAGTTGGCGGTGGGCGCGCAGTTCAAGCTGCCGTACATCCACGTGGTGGTGAACAACTCCTACCTCGGCTTGATCCGTCAGGCCCAGCGCGGGTTTGAAATGGACTACTGCGTGCAGTTGTCGTTCGACAACCTCAACGCGCCGGAACTCAACGGGTATGGCGTCGACCACGTGGCCGTCGCCGAAGGCCTGGGTTGCAAGGCCCTGCGTGTGTTCGAGCCGGGTCAGATCCAGCCAGCCTTGCGCAAGGCGCAGGAAATGATCGAAGAATTCAAGGTGCCGGTGATCGTTGAGATTATTCTGGAGCGCGTGACCAATATTTCCATGGGCACCGAGATCAACGCCGTCAACGAATTCGAAGATCTGGCCCTGGTCGGCAACGATGCGCCGACTGCCATTTCCCTGCTCGATTAAGGAGAACCCTATGCCGCGCTTTGCCGCCAACCTGTCCATGCTGTTCACCGAGCAAGACTTTCTTGCTCGCTTCAAAGCAGCCGCCGATGCGGGCTTCGAAGGTGTGGAGTATCTGTTCCCGTATGAATTCAGCTCGGCTGAAATCAAGGCCCATCTTGACGCCAACGGCCTGACCCAAGTGCTGTTCAACCTGCCGGCCGGTGACTGGGCCCAAGGCGAACGCGGCCTGGCGTGCCACCCGGATCGGGTCGAGGAATTCCGTGCTGGGGTCAAGCTGGCGATCGCCTACGCCCAGGTGCTGGGCAACACCCAGGTCAACTGCCTGGCGGGTATCCGGCCGCAGGGCATTGACGATACAACCGTGGAAAAAACCTTCGTCGCCAACCTCAAGTACGCCGCCGACAAGCTGCAAGCGGCGGGTATCAAGCTGGTGATGGAGATGATCAACACCCGTGACATCCCGGGTTTCTACCTGAACAACACGGCGCAAGCCCTGTCGATTCGCGAGCAGGTGGGCAGCGCCAACCTGTTCCTGCAATACGACATCTACCACATGCAAATCATGGAAGGCGATTTGGCCCGCACCATGGCCGCGCACCTGGATGAGATCAACCACATCCAGCTGGCGGACAACCCTGGGCGTAACGAGCCGGGCACCGGTGAGATCAACTACCGGTTCCTGTTCGAGCATCTGGACCGCATTGGATACAAGGGTTGGGTGGGTTGTGAATACAAGCCATTGACCACCACCGAAGCCGGTTTGGGCTGGCTCAAGACCCACAACGCCATCTAACTGGCACAACACAAAACCCAATGTGGGAGCGGGCTTGCTCGCGAATGCGGTCTGACATTCAACATCAATGTCGACTGATCCACCGCTTTCGCGAGCAAGCCCGCTCCCACATTTGGAACTCCTGTGCTTGGCAGACCGCGAAAGGCCTGTCTATCGAATAAAAAGAGGCATTAATCATGGCTAAAATCGGATTCATCGGCACCGGCATCATGGGCCAACCCATGGCCGCCAACCTGCAAAACGCAGGTCACCAACTGTTCCTCTCCGAGCATCACGGCAAAGCCCCACAAGCCCTGATCGACGCCGGCGCCATCGCCCTGGCCAGCCCGCAACAAGTCGCCCAGGAAGCCGAGTTCATCATCGTCATGGTGCCCGACACCCCGCAGGTCGATGACGTATTGTTCCGCGCCGACGGCGTGGCCGCTGGCCTGTCGCCAAACAAAGTGGTGATCGACATGAGTTCGATCTCCCCTACCGCCACCAAAGCCTTTGCCGAGAAGATCAACGCGACCGGCGCGCAGTACCTCGACGCCCCGGTGTCCGGTGGTGAAGTCGGCGCCAAGGCCGGCACCCTGAGCATCATGATCGGCGGCAAGCCACAGACCTTCGAACGCGCCCTGCCGCTGTTCCAGGCCATGGGCAAGAACATCACCCTGGTCGGTGGCAATGGCGATGGCCAGACCGCCAAGGTGGCCAACCAGATCATCGTCGCATTGAACATCCAGGCCGTGGCCGAAGCACTGCTGTTCGCCTCGAAAAACGGCGCCGACCCGGCCAAGGTGCGTGAAGCGCTGATGGGTGGTTTTGCCTCGTCGAAGATCTTGGAAGTGCATGGCGAGCGCATGATCAAGGGCACCTTTGATCCGGGCTTCCGCATCAACCTGCACCAGAAGGACCTGAACCTGGCGCTGGCCGGCGCCAAGGAGCTGGGGATCAACCTGCCGAACACCGCGGGCACGCAACAGGTGTTCAGCACCTGCACCGCCATCGGTGGCGGCAACTGGGACCACTCGGCGCTGATCAAAGGCCTGGAGCATATGGCCAACTTCTCGATTCGCGATAAGTAAGCAACACCGCTCCTACCTTTGAAATGCGGTCGAATGTGGGAGCGGGCTTGCTCGCGAAAGCGGTGGATCAGTCAGCATGGATGTTGAATGTAAGACCGCATTCGCGAGCAAGCCCGCTCCCACATTTGATCGCATTCCAATTGCCACACCCCTAATAACAAGAATCCCCCGGGAGCCCGCTTATGTCGGTCGATCCGCAACACCTGCTTCGCGAGCTGTTTGCCACAGCCATCGACGCCGCCCACCCCCGGCAAGTCCTTGAACCCTACCTGCCCGCCGACCGCAGCGGCCGGGTGATCGTGATCGGCGCCGGCAAGGCTGCCGCCGCCATGGCCCTCGTCGTCGAAAACTGCTGGCAAGGCGAAGTCTCCGGCCTGGTGGTCACCCGCTACGGCCACGGCGCGCCCTGCAAGCATATCGAAGTGGTCGAAGCCGCCCACCCCGTGCCCGATGCCGCTGGCCTGGCCGTGGCCAAGCGCGTGCTGGCCCTGATCAGCAACCTGAGCGAAGACGACCGCGTGATCTTCCTGCTCTCCGGCGGTGGCTCGGCCCTGCTGGCCCTGCCGGCCGAAGGCATCAGCCTGGCCGACAAGCAAACCATCAACAAAGCCCTGCTCAAATCCGGCGCCACCATTGGCGAGATGAATTGCGTGCGCAAGCACCTCTCGGCGATCAAGGGCGGCCGCCTGGCGAAAGCCGCGTGGCCCGCGACGGTGTACACCTACGCGATTTCCGACGTGCCGGGCGACCAGGCCACGGTGATCGCCTCCGGCCCCACGGTCGGCGACCCCAGCACCTCGGCCCAGGCCCTGGCGATCCTTAAGCGCTACAACATCGACGCCCCCGCCGCCGTGCGCAGCTGGTTGCAGAACCCCGCCTCGGAAACCGTCAAGCCCGGCGACCCGGCGCTCGCCCGCAGCCACTTCCAACTGATCGCCCGCCCGCAGCAATCCCTCGAAGCCGTGGCTGTCAAAATCCGCCAGGCCGGGTTCAGCCCGCTGATCCTGGGCGACCTCGAAGGCGAAGCGCGGGACGTGGCCAAGGTGCACGCCGGGATCGCCCGGCAGATCGTGCAACATGGCCAGCCGCTGGCGGCGCCGTGCGTGATCCTGTCCGGCGGTGAAACCACCGTCACCGTGCGCGGCAATGGCCGTGGCGGGCGCAACGCGGAATTCCTGCTGAGCCTTACCGACAGCCTCAAGGGCCTGCCCGGCGTGTACGCCCTGGCCGGCGACACCGATGGCATCGACGGCTCCGAAGACAACGCCGGCGCGATCATGACCCCATGCAGCTATGCGCGCGCCGAGGCCCTTGGCCTGTCGGCCAGCGATGAGTTGGACAACAACAATGGCTACGGCTACTTCGCCGCCCTCGACGGGTTGATCGTCACCGAACCGACGCGCACCAACGTCAACGACTTCCGCGCCATCCTGATTCTTGAGACTGCCAAACATGACGCCTGACAAGAAGGTCAAAATCCTCGCCACCCTGGGCCCCGCCACCGACGGCATCGACGATATCCGCGAGCTGGTGGAAGCCGGGGTGAATATCTTCCGCCTCAACTTCAGCCACGGCGACCATGCCGACCACGCCCAACGCTACCAGTGGATCCGCCAGGTGGAGCGCCAGCTGAACTACCCGCTGGGCATCCTCATGGACCTGCAAGGGCCGAAGCTGCGCGTCGGCCGTTTTGCCGAGGGCAAGGTGCAACTGGTGCGCGGCCAGGCGCTGCGCCTGGACCTGGACCCGACCCCGGGCGACCAGTGCCGGGTCAACCTGCCGCACCCGGAAATCATCGCAGCGCTGGAACCCGGCATGGACCTGTTGCTGGACGACGGCAAGCTGCGCCTGCGGGTGATCACCAAACACGCCGAGGCGATCGACACCACCGTGCTGAATGGCGGCGAATTGTCTGACCGCAAAGGCGTGAACGTCCCACAAGCCTTGCTGGAACTCAGCCCATTGACCGCCAAGGATCGGCGCGACTTGAGCTTTGGCCTGGAACTCGGCGTGGACTGGGTGGCGCTGTCGTTCGTGCAGCGCCCGGAAGACATCCGCGAAGCCCGCGAGCTGATCGGTGACAAGGCGTTTCTGATGGCCAAGATCGAGAAGCCGTCGGCCGTGCAGCGCCTGCAGGAAATCGCTGAGTTGAGCGACGCGATCATGGTGGCCAGAGGCGATCTGGGCGTGGAAGTGCCGGCCGAGAGCGTGCCGCAGATCCAGAAAGACATCATCAGCGTCTGCCGCCAGCTGGGTAAGCCCGTGGTGGTGGCCACGCAGATGCTCGAATCCATGCGCTTCTCCCCGGCGCCGACCCGTGCCGAGGTGACCGATGTCGCCAACGCCGTGGCCGAAGGCGCGGATGCGGTGATGTTGTCGGCGGAAACCGCGTCGGGCGAATACCCACTGGAAGCCGTGCAGATGATGAGCAAGATCATCCGCCAAGTGGAAAGCGGCCCGGATTACCAGGCGCAACTGGATGTGAGCCGGCCGAAGGCGGATGCCACGGTATCGGATGCCATCAGCTGCGCGATCCGGCGCATCAGCAACATCCTGCCGGTGGCGGTGCTGGTCAACTACAGCGAGTCCGGCAGCTCCAGCCTGCGTGCAGCGCGGGAGCGGCCGGTGGCGCCGATCCTCAACCTCACGCCGAACCTGTCCACGGCGCGGCGCTTGAGCGTGGCGTGGGGGGTGCACTCGGTAGTCAATGACCGGCTGCGCCAGGTGGACGAGGTGTGCTCGACGGCGCTGGAGATTGCCCAGGCCCAGGGCATGGCGCAGCGCGGGGATACGTTGGTGATTACCGCGGGGGTGCCGTTTGGGCAGCCGGGGTCGACCAATTCGCTGCGTATCGAGACGTTGATCTAACGCCTGTAAAGGCCCCTTCGCGAGCAAGCCCGCTCCCACACTTGAATTGTGAACACATTCAAAATGTGGGAGCTGGCTTGCCTGCGATAGGGGACAACTCGGTCCCACTGACTAACCACCATGCACAACCAGACCTGCCCCGACTGGGCCGAAGCCCTGCTCAACGGCTTCAGCCAGATATTCCTGCAGCGCCAGCCGCTGTGCGGCCTGCTGTGCCTGCTGGCCATCCTGATCGGCGCCCCGGCCTTGTTCGGCGGGGCGTTGCTCGGTGGCGTGGCGGGTTTGCTCACGGCCCAGCGCCGGGGCTATCCCAAGGCCGAGCGCCAGGCCGGGCTCTATAGCTATAACGGCGTGCTGCTGGGCTTGTTGATCAGCCAGCACTTCGCCTGGTCGGCCTTGTTGCCGCCGCTGATCCTCGCGTGCGGCGGGCTGGCGGCGATGCTTACGCGACAATGGCTGAAGCAGACAGCCTTGCCGCCCTACACAGCGCCCTTCGTGGGCCTGGGTTGGTTGCTACTGGGCACGGTGCCGCCAGGCGCCCTTGCCCTGACCGAGCCAGATACCTTCGCCGTCGTTGCCGCGCCCTTTACCGGGCTCGCGCAAATCATGCTGCTGGACCAACCGGCGGCTGGCGTACTGATTGCCCTTGGCCTGTGGCTGGCCAACCGGCGTGCTGCACTGTGGGCCTTGTTCGGCGCCAGTTTTGGCGTGCTGGTCGCGCTGCTGCTGGACGAACCATCCAGCGCCCTCCTCGGCCTGCACAGTTACAATCCGGCGCTGGCCGCATTGGCCCTGAGCCATGTGCACCGCCAACCCTGGCTACCACTGCTGGGCATAGGCCTGTCGATCCTCCTGATGCCAGCCTTCGCCGCCCTGCACCTGCCCGCGCTTACGGCACCCTTCATCCTCGCCTGCTGGCTGGTGCGCGCCGGTGTTCGCACGCTTCAGAAACCGCGCATGGACAGCCCCTTCGAATCCCCCTAGGCTTGCTCGACATCTGATTCAGGCGGGCTTTATGGACAGCAACAACGACTGGCGCCAGCGGCTCTACGTCATGATTTTCCAGACCGACACCAACGCCGGGCGACGCTTTGACGGGATCTTGTTGCTGATCATCCTCGCCAGTCTGGTGATCGTGATGCTCGACAGCATCGACGAGATACACCAGAACTACGCCGACGTGCTGGCCTACATCGAGTGGGGCTTCACCATCATCTTCGCGATCGAGTACGGGCTGCGACTGTATTGCTCGCCCAAGCCGTTGCGCTATGCCTTCAGCTTTTATGGGCTGGTGGATTTGCTGGCCATCGTGCCGGGCATCCTCGCCCTGTATTACAGCGATGCGCAGTACCTGTTGATCATCCGCATCATCCGCATGCTGCGCATCTTCCGTGTGCTCAAGCTCAGCCCGTACCTCAAGCAGGCCAACTACCTGATGGCGGCGCTGCGCGGCAGCAAGCAGAAGATCGTGGTGTTCCTGGTCAGCGTGTGCACCCTGGTGACGGTGTTCGGTACCCTGATGTACGTGATCGAAGGCCCGGAACACGGCTTTACCAGTATTCCCAAAGGTATCTATTGGGCAATCGTCACCCTGACCACCGTGGGCTTTGGCGATATCGTGCCGAAGACGCCCCTGGGCCAGGTGATTTCATCGCTGGTGATGATCACCGGTTATTCGATCATCGCCGTGCCCACCGGGATTTTCACCGCCGAACTGGCCAGTGCCATGCGCGGTGAGCAACTGCAACACGACTGCCCGGTGTGCAAGAAAAACAGCCACGAGCCCAACGCCGCATTCTGCGCGCGCTGTGGCAGTAATCTTTTTCGTAAAGTGGAATAAGCAAAGTGCGTTTTAATCTTTAAACGTCTATGCAGGCCCGGCTATAGTCGCTGGCAAATTGCCGTCACTTACACCGTCACCTTCTCGAACAACAAGGAATGAGCAGTGAAAAAACTCGTTAGCGCCTCCCTACTGGCCGCCGGCCTTGCCCTGGCGGGCGCCGTCCAGGCTGCCCCCGTGACACTGCTTAACGTCTCCTACGACGTGATGCGCGATTTCTACAAGGACTACAACGCCGCGTTCCAGAAGCACTGGGACGCCGAACACCCGAACGACAAGCTGACCTTGCAAATGTCCTTCGGCGGCTCGAGCAAACAAGCGCGCTCGGTGATCGACGGCCTGCCGGCTGACGTGATCACCATGAACATGGCCACCGACATCAACGCCCTGGCGGACAACGGCAAACTGGTGCCGGACAACTGGGTCACCCGCCTGCCGAACAACAGCGCACCGTTCACCTCCGCCACCGTATTCATCGTGCGCAAAGGCAACCCGAAAGCCCTGAAAGACTGGCCAGACCTGTTGAAAGATGGCGTGCAAGTGATCGTGCCCAACCCGAAAACCTCGGGTAACGGCCGCTACACCTACCTGTCGGCCTGGGGTTATGTGCTGAAGAACGGCGGCGACGAAAACAAGGCCAAGGCCTTTGTCGGCAAGCTGTTCAAGCAAGCGCCGGTCCTGGATACCGGTGGCCGTGCGGCCACCACCACGTTCATGACCAACCAGATCGGCGACGTGCTGGTGACGTTCGAGAACGAGGCAGAAATGATCGCCCGTGAATTCGGCCGCGACCAGTTCGAAGTGATCTACCCAAGCGTCTCCGCCGAAGCTGAGCCACCGGTGTCGGTGGTCGACAAAGTGGTCGAGAAGAAAGGCACCCGCGCGGCGGCCGAAGACTACTTGAAGTACCTGTGGTCGGCAGAAGGCCAGGAAATCGCAGCCAACAACTACCTGCGTCCACGTGACCCGAAAGTGCTGGCCAAGTACACCGACCGTTTCCCGAAAGTCGACTTCCTGTCGGTGGAAAAGACCTTTGGCGACTGGCGCACCGTGCAGAAGACCCACTTCAATGATGGTGGGGTGTTTGACCAGATCTACAGCGGTCAATAACTAGCTGAAGAAATGTAGTTCCCTGTGGGAGCTGGCTTGCCTGCGATGCAGACACCTCGGTGCATCAGGAATACCGAGGTGATGCTATCGCAGGCAAGCCAGCTCCCACACAAGCCCGCTCCCACATTTGGTCCTGCGCCAGACGTTACATCGGCGGTGTTACACCATCCTTGCCAGCTGATATTGCTTGAGCCGTGATAGTCCCATCCGCCCCCTTCGCCGCAAACAACACCACCTTCACCCCCGCCTTCAACAGGCTGCGATCCCCCGGCTCCAGGTTGACGATCGGCACATCCTCCGGCACCACGATCTTCTGCTCGCCGCCCTTGTACTTCACCGTCAGCGTGCGCCCATTGCTCACCACCAGGTCGCCCACGGTGCCGTTGGTCATGCTGCTGCCTTCCTTCAAGTCGAACGCTCGGTGCCCATCGCCGGTGCCGGCCATGGCCGGTGGGAACACGTGCACTTCCAGCGCGGTCAGGCTGCCGTCGGCATTGGGCATGGCAGCAGAACCGATGTAGCTGCCCGGCTTGATCTCATCGATCTTGGCCAGGGTGACGGCGCGCACCTGGGTGGCCGGGGTCAACAGCACGGTGACGTCCTCGCCGCTGTTGACCTTGACGTGCATCGCGTCACCGTCGATGGCGGTGATGGCTCCGCGCACGCCCACGCGCGGCGCTTCGGCTGCGTGGGCCAGGCCCACGGCCATGGCGGCGGCGAGGGTTGAAGCCAGGAGCATCTTGTTCAGCGTGATCTTCATGGGATTTCCTGTTTCGGCAGTTGTGTCTGAATGTATCATCGCCGTTCGCGGCAAAAGTTAACGATTCAGTCATTAATTTGCGGCATGAGTGTTATCACCGCCAGCAGCCTTCTGTCCAAAGGGCCTTGTCTTTACTCTCGCACGCCATCTTCCTTCGCTTTTATGAGACCACCATGAACGCTACCCCACACGCTTCAAGCACCATGACCCGCGGGATGGTGATGCTGTTTGCGTTCTGCTGCGGCGCCATCGTCGCCAACATCTACTACGCGCAGCCCGTTATCGAGCTGATCGCCCCGGACATCGGCCTCACACCCGCCATGGCCAGCCTGATCGTGTCGCTGACGCAAATCGGCTACGCCCTTGGCCTGTTTTTCCTGGTGCCCCTGGGCGACTTGCTGGAAAACCGCAAGCTGATGATCAGCACCACCGTGCTCGCCATCGCCAGCCTGCTCGGTGCGGCGTTTATCCAGCAGCCGAACCTGTTCCTGCTGGTGTCGTTGCTGATCGGCTTCAGCTCGGTGTCGGTGCAGATCCTCATCCCGCTGGCCGCGCACCTGGCGCCCGCCGAGTCCCGTGGCCGGGTGGTCGGCAGCATCATGGGCGGCCTGTTGCTCGGTATCCTGCTGGCGCGGCCGGTGTCCAGCGTGGTGGCGGACCACTTCGGCTGGCGCGCGATGTTCATGGCCGCCGCTGGGTTGATGGCGTTTATCAGCATGGTCCTGCTGATCACCATCCCCAAACGCCAACCTGACCACAGCGCCACCTATGGCCAATTGCTGCGCTCCCTCGGCACCCTGCTGCGCAAACAACCGGTACTGCGCCAACGGGCGTTCTACCAGGGTGGCATGTTCGCCACCTTCAGCCTGTTCTGGACCGCCGCGCCGCTGGAACTGGCACGCAATCACGGCCTGAGCCAAAGCGAGATCGCCCTGTTTGCCCTGGTCGGTGCCCTGGGCGCCATCGCCGCGCCCATCGCCGGCCGCCTGGCGGATGCGGGCCACACCCACCGCGCTTCGCTGCTGGCCATGCTGTTCGCCGCGTTGAGCTTTCTGCCGGCCTTCGTCCACCCGCTGTACAGCGTGATCGGCCTGGCCGTCACCGGCGTGGTGCTGGACTTCTGCGTGCAGATGAACATGGTGCTCGGCCAACGCGCGATCTATGCCCTCGACGCCAACAGCCGCAGCCGTCTGAACGCGCTGTACATGACCAGCATCTTCATCGGCGGCGCCTTCGGCTCGGCGATTGCCAGCAGCGTGTACGAACACGGCGGCTGGCTGGGCGTGATGCTGGTGGGCAGCGCGTTCCCTCTGATCGCGTTGCTGCGGTTCCTCAGTGCCTCGCGCCAGGCCACAGTCGCCACCGCTTGAGGGAGCGGTTCAAGACGTTTTTTTGTCTGCGGATACGTGCCCGGCCGGCGATGTCAGCACGTTCAGCAGCTGCGAGAAAAACCCTAGAAGGGTGATGGCAAACATCTGAATCAGGCCGGCGGTGTGTTCCTGTGTATTATCCGGCAACGGCGCGGGTCGGGGGACCGGAGCAGGCTGAGGCGCTTGACCGCCCCACACTACATCCGCTGGCTTGATCTCTCCCTTGCTCTTGATCAACAGGTCCGCGTTGCCCGTTCCCTTGAGGTCAATAGCCAGGCTAGAACGGCCTGTGCTGGCATCATGCTTGAGCACTGCCTCTCCGGCTCGCCCGGTAAACCGATCAGTCAATACCAGGGTGCGCGCACCGGCGTCCTTCAAGGCACCCGTCACATCAATCTTATCGATACCGCTGGTGAAGTCCTCGATCATGTCGGGATCGTTCGACGCGGAATCGCTGGCCTTGTCATAAACAAAGGTATCCGCGCCACCACCGCCTCTCAGGGTATCGCCACGTCCACCGCCCTTGATCCGGTTTGCCGCCTCATTTCCCGATAGGTTGTCTCGTCCAGAGCCGCCAATCGCGTTTTCAATCGTGCAGCCCTTGGCGATGGACACATTGCCTCTCATTCCACCCACATCAGAAAACGATTCGGCGTTCAAGTTGATGTTCTGGTCCTGGGAAAATCCGGAGAAATCCATGGTATCGATGCCACCACCGTCCCAGATACAGAAAATGGGTTTGTCCGCAGCGCTTTTCAGGCTCATCGCCTCTCGCTCGGTATTGGAGTTGAAGCCATAGGTGGTATCGGTTTTGCGGGTCTCATGATTGGCGCCGTAGAGGCGTTGAGCTGCCGCGATATCGTCCATCATCGGTGCAGAGGGGTTTTGCCCGTTGAAGTCGTGCTTTTTCTGGTTTTTCTCCGACCAATAACTCATCACCGAACGCGCCTTGGTATCCTCGGCGTAGACCGCGCCATTCTGGTAATTGGAACCGCCCCCGTTGTAGTTCCCTGGATGATGCAAGCCAATGGCGTGGCCAACCTCATGGATGGCCGTCACCGAAAAGTGACTGCCCAATGTCGGTGCCACACGCTCTCCCCGCGTACCAATGGTTGCCGATGTCTGGGTAGTGAAACGGCCAGGAAAGGTGGCCACCCCACGATCACCGCCGGGGTTGTTGCGAATGTTGAGCGTGCCGTCCGCCCCGCCCCCCTGCTCGCGAAAGTTGATATTGGCCACATCCTGCCAGGACTGAACCGCCTGGCGGACGCGCCGCTGCTGCTGCTGGGTGAAGCTGCGGTCTACCGTGTAATTCACATCGACTTTCGAATCACCGTTACGATCATGAAAACGCAGATTTTCCCGCGTGAGTTGCCTGGCTGCCTGGTCCGTTGTGTACGACGGTTTATTGCCTACCCCCACACCAAACGGACCGGGGTCCGATGCCGGCAAGTTATTCAGTGGACTCCTACTGCGCAGGTCATAATTATCCATTGTGCGACGCCTTTGGTTTCTATAAAGAGGGCCGGTCAACCGATCGTTGACCAACCATTCCAGAGGTAAATTCGCACACTGAAAAATCCGATACCAACGCAGATTTGGTTCTAACCGCAACACCTGCGAGCCTCGAAACAGGAGGCAATACAATCAGGAATTCCTTTGCAATTGAAACACTCGGCAACACAACGGCCTGGGCGGCATCGAGTTGTTTTGGCAAGCAAAATACAAATTCTAAAACAGCACTTCTCGCTCAACTACGCTGTTTTGCCAACGATCAGGACACATTCCTTAAACCTTACTCAGGACCGCACCAGCTTCTCCAGCGCCGCATCCGCGAGGAATGACGAGCGGCTTTTGACCTTGTGCTCGCGCACATAGCGGTCGATACGCTGGATGACATAACCGGGCAAGGTCACGTTGACTTTTTCGGTCTTGCCCAGGTAGGGCGAGATGTCCAGTTCCAACATCCCCCAACCCATACCGGCGTAGTCTTCGTGCGCGTGATGGTTGGCGACCGACGTCGGCATCGGAATCGGCCCGCCCTCGGCGGCGATCTCCTGCAGCATGATGTGCGCCACTTCCACTGCGGCGTTGTAGGCCTCTTCAAAACTGTCCCCGGCGGTAACGGCGCCTGGAATATCGGGGATCTGAATGCCCGTGGCGGTGAAGTCATCGCCCCATTCGATACAGATTGGGTATTGCATGAATGCTCTCCTTAAAACTCAAACAAGCCGGCGCGTTTCCTGATGCTTCTGACGGTGCCCAACGGCAGGTCCTTCTCGGGGTGAGGCACCGGGATCGTGTACGGGTTATAGCGGTGGGTAAAAATATGATGGCTGCCCGTGACTCGATCCAACACCCAGCCTGCCTCTTGCAGTTCCTTGATCAATAACCTGCTTTGCACCGCAGCCTCCTTGGCTTGGCCCGAATAAACGTAACCCTAGAGTTATATTTACTCAAGCACAAAATACCCAAGACTGACTGACGGCTGTTTTGCTGGATGTTGAAAAACTATCCGCTCACAACGTGCAGGCTTGACGCTGCGGGGTGAAACCGGGGGATGCGGCCGTTCAGCGACGGCCAATAGCTGAACGGAACAGGCAAGACCGGCTGGCGCGGCTCAAGGGCGACGGGCTGATCAAGTTGCACACTCAAGGCCGCCACCGTTACTACAGCCTTGCGGGGCCGCATATCGCACAGGCCATTGAAGGGTTGATGGTGATCAGCCGCCAGAGCGCCAAGGCGTTTGTGCCGAACACGCCAAGCCGCTTGCAGTTCGCGCGTACGTGTTACGACCACATGGCCGGCACGCTGGCGGTGCAGTTGCATGACCACTTCATCGCGACTGGCTGGCTGGTGGGCGACGGGACTTACCAGCTCAGCCCTCCCGGCGAGAAAGCCATGCTCGAACTCGGGATTGATCTTCCTGCACTGCACGCCCAACGCCGGCGTTTTGCCTGTGGCTGCCTGGACTGGAGCATGCGCCGCCCCCACCTGGCCGGCGCGTTGGACGCGGCGTTGCTGCACAGTGCGATCCGCAAGGATTGGCTGACTCAGGACCTGGATAGCCGCGCATTGGGGCTCACGCCCAAGGGCCGCAAGGCACTGGTGACGCGATTTGGAATACGGGTGTAAGAGCGATGAACATCCAAGTGTGGGAGCTGGCTTGCCTGCGAAAGCGGTAGTTCAGTTTGCACATCTCCCACAGGGGTATGGGGTGCTCAAATCAAATGGCGTTGTCCAGGCAACACAACAAACGCTCGACCGTGTGCTCCAGCGGCCCGGAGTTATCCAACACAAACACCCCCGACGCATTGCCGGCGATCAGCTCTGCAGTGAACTGCGCATTACGCGCCAGGCGCGCCTCAATGTCCGCCAACGATTCACGTCCACGTGCAATCAAGCGCTGGCGCAACACCGCCTGATCCACCGTCAGCAACAACACCAACAGCGTCGGATAACGCGCGCGGGTCTGCGCCAGGTGCGCGCGGGAGCCATTGACCAGCACGTCGTCCCCGGCCGCCAGCCAGTCGTCGATTTCCTTGGGAATACCGTAGGACAAACCATTAGCCTGCCAGCTCAGGGCAAACGCGCCCTCGGCTTCCATCACGGCAAACTGGTCCGGGCTTACGCCTTGCGCGGCCTCGCCCACCGCCTCCGCCGAGCGGGTGATGACGCGCCGCACGATGCGGCAACCGCGCGCGGCCAGGCGCGGTCGCGCGGCATCCAACAGGCTGTCCTTGCCCGAACCCGATGGCCCGATGAGATAGATCAACCTGCCTGCCATCCACACACCCTCTTCACCTGTTGCCGGTCAGCCCGCCGGCGGCGGCCACTTTACAGCAGCGCACCGGTGGGCAGCGCCATGGGGTGAAAATTTTCCAGCACCAGCCGCTCGCCATTCTTCAGTTGCCAGTCATAAAAATCCGCAAAGTCCCCACGCGCCAATCCACGGATCACCTTGGCCACAAAACCATGGGCCACCAGCAACACCGTCCCCGAAGGATAACGTGCCGCCAGTTCGGCCAAGCCTTGGTGCACACGGCTGACCACCTCGGCAATCGACTCACCGCCCGTTGGGCCGAGCGCCCATTGGCGGGTGATGTTCTGCGCCCACAGTTGTGGATACTGCGCCTGGGCTTGCGCTTGGGTCAGGCCCTCGAACACGCCCACATCGCGTTCGCGAAAGCTGTCCATGGTCTCCGGTTCAAGATGCAACGCCTGGTTCAGGATCTGCGCGGTTTGCTGGGCACGCAAGCGTGGGGAGACGATCAGTGCGTCGATGCCGGTGGGTAGGTTTTGGCTGAGGGAAAAGGCTTGTTCGCGACCGCGTTCGGTCAACTCAGGATCAAGCGCACCTAGGTAACGCTGCTCGGCGTTGGCCCAGGTTTCGCCGTGGCGTACGACGTGTAGGTGCATGAGGTCCATCTCGCTGTTCTGTGGGTGAAGGAGATCCCTGTGGGAGCTGGCTTGCCTGCGATGGCGGTGTACCTGCAATGAATTCGGCGCCTGATACACCGTCATCGCGGGCAAGCCCGGCTCCCACAGGGGATCTTCATTGAGTTGGAGAGGGTGTTTCAGAGACATGAAAAAGGCGACCCAAAGGTCGCCTTTTGTCATTGCGCGTACTTTTTGCTCAGCCCCGGCGGCACGCCTTGCACGTTGGTCTCTTCCCACGGCCCATTCGGGCTGATCGACCGGCTCCAGCCGTTGCTCCAGCGGTAATACGTGCGCTGGCGATAGAAGGTGTCGGGCTGGTCTTCCAGCACGTAGACCTTCATGTTGCCATCCCAGTGGCTCGCCGCGCCCGGTGGTGGGGCGAAGGTGGGCGATGAGGTCGGCACCGGTTTTTTCGGCGGCGCGGTCACCGGGGTGCTGGGCCTGGTGCTCGGCTGGGTCGCCGGGCCCGACGGCGGGATGGTCGGGCCGGTCGGCGCGGGAGGGGGCCGGTGGACCGCACAAGCACTCAAGCCCAATACCAGGCTGAGCAGGGTGATACGTGCGAATGCGGTCATGGGCGTTTCCTCGAAATTACTTATCCGGACTGTCGATGGTCAGCTGCTGCAGCGCAGTGGTGGTGCTGGCCAGGGGTTGGCTGCGGCCGATCCACTCGCCAGCGGTCGGAAGACCGGCCCGGGATATGCGCGCAACCAGTTGGACTTCGGGGAAGTTCGACAGTTTCAACTGCGGCATCATTGCGTCGGCATCGCCCAGTTCGACGGTGACCGGCAGTTCCGCGACGGTGACGCGCTTGGCCGCCAACGGTGCCGGCGGGCCGGACACGGCGCGGGCGAAGATGAACACGCTGTCACTTGGCTGGGCCTTGGCCTTCACGTCCGGCGCCAGGTCCACGCGGACTTTGAGCAAGGCTTTTTGCGCGACGTTGCCACCGCTGTCCTTGAGCTTGTCGGCGGCGCGGTCGATGCCGCCTTGCAGGGCGGCGCGGGAGCCATCTTCGGCCGGCAGTTGCGCCAACAGGCGGCTCCAGTAGTCGATCGCTTCCTGGTAGCGCTGGCCTTCAAAGGCGGCGATGCCCAGCAGGCCGAGGCTGGTGACTTCCTTGGGGTCGAGCTTCAGCGCCTCGTCGGTCAAGGCCTGGACCTTGGGCGACCACTGTTTGTTGTCGGCAAAGTATTGCGCCTGGGCCCACTGGCCGAGCAGTTCCGGCTGGCGCCCGGCGAGGGCCGCAGCACGCTCGAAGACCTTGGCCGCATCCGCTGCGCGGTCCTGGGCCATGTAGGCGCGGCCGAGGAAGTACAGGCCTTCCGGCGAGTCCGGCTGGGCGATGGCGGCGCGCTCCAGGCGCTGGGTCATGTCTTCCATGGACACCGGCGGCTGGGAGAATTCGCGGGTCAGTTCGACCTTGTCGCTGGCGCCGAAATGCAGGTACAGGCTCACGCCCAACACCGGCACCAGGAACGCGGCGAGCAACGGCAGCGGTTTGCCCAGGCGCGATTCGCGGGGTTTTTCCACACCTTCGGTGTCGGCGAGCAATTCGCGCGCGGCTTCGGCGCGACCGGTGTCGAGTTGGGTGGCGTTGAGCACGCCTTCGTCCTGCTGCACTTGCAGCTCGGCGACGCGTTCCTGGTACAGCGCCACGTTCAGCGCGGTGCGATCCTCTTCACGCTGGGCGCGGCGGCCACGCAGGACAGGGATCAACAGGAAACTCAGGGCAATCAGAAGCAGCAAGCCGGCTGCGAGCCAGAAATCAATCATCAGTCTTGGTGTCCAGCAATTGGTCGAGGCGTTTACGCTCTTCAGGGGACAGCGCGTCGGAACCGTCAGTCGGTGCGGCGCGGCGCCGGCGGATGATCACCGCCATCACTACCACGCCGCTCAGCAACAGCCCGGCGGGGCCGAACCAGAGCAGCGCGGTCTTGGCGGTGAGCGCGGGTTTGTAGCGCACGAAGTCACCGTAGCGGTCGACCATGAAGTCGATGATCTGCTGGTTGTCCTTGCCCTCCCCCAACATGCGGAAGATCTCGCGGCGCAGGTCGGTGGCGATGGGCGCGTTGGAGTCGGCGATGTCCTGGTTCTGGCACTTGGGGCAGCGCAGTTCCTTGGTCAAGTCGCGGAAGCGCTCGCGCTCGGCGTCGTTGGCAAATTCGTAGGTGTCGATGGCGGCGTGGGCCACACCGGCCAGGCCCAGCGCCAATACCGCGGCGGCTAACAGACGCTTCATGGCTTGGCCTCGTCGACCAGCGCCTGATACTTGGCGGCCAGTTGCTCGCGCCACACCACTTCGTCGATCACGCCGACGTACTTGTCGCGGATCACGCCCTTGGCATCGATAAAGAAGGTTTCCGGCGCGCCGTACACGCCGAGGTTGAGGCCGAGGTTGCCGTCCTCATCGCGGATATCCAGCTGGTAGGGGTTGTGGAACTCCGCCAGCCACTTCAAGGCGGCGGCGTTGTCGTCCTTGTAGTTGATGCCGTAGATCACCACGCCTTTCTCGGCCAGCTTGTTGAGCACCGGGTGTTCGACGCGGCAAGAGATGCACCAGGTGCCCCATACGTTGACCAGCGCCGGCTTGCCCAGCAGGTCGGCCTGGGTCAGGGTTTTGTCGCCCTGCACGGTGGGCAGGCTGAACGCCGGGAACGGCTTGCCGATCATCGCCGAAGGCAGCTCGGACGGGTCCAGGTAGAGGCCCCGATACAAGACCACCGCACCCAGCAAAAACACGATCAGGGGGATCGCCATCAACCAACGTTTCATACCGCCGCTCCCTGCAGACCGAGGGCTTCGCGCACCCGGCTCTTGACCTTGACCCGATAACGCCGATCCAGCGCCGCCAGCAAACCACCGAAACCGGTGAGCAGGCCGCCGAACCAGATCCAGCGCACAAACGGTTTCACATGCACGCGCACCGCCCAGGCACCGTCGCCCAACGGTTCACCGAGTGCCACATAGAGGTCACGGGTGAAACCGGCGTCGATGCCGGCTTCGGTCATCATCGAACTCTGTACGGTGTACAGGCGTTTTTCCGGGTGCAGCACGGCCACTTCCTTGCCGTTGCGCACGACGCGCACGGTGCCTTTGTCTGACGTGAAGTTCGGCCCTTCGAAGTGCTTGGCGCCTTCAAAGATGAAGTGGTAACCGGCCAGGTCCATGGACTCGCCAGGCGCCAGGCGCAGGTCGCGCTCGGCGCTGTTCTGGCTGGACAGCACCACGCCAAGGGCGCACACGGCGATGCCGATGTGGGCGATCTGCATGCCCCAGTAGCTGCGGGTCAGGCTTGGCAAGCCTTTGAGCAAGCCCTTGTGGCGGGTCTTGTCGAAAATATCACGCACGCCGGCCAGCAATACCCAGGCGGCAAGCAGGAAGGTGGCGAGTACCGCCCAGTTGAAGTCGCCGTAAGCGAAACCGGCGATCACCGCCAGGGCCACGCTGCCGAGCAAGACCGGGGCGAGCATGCCCACCAGCCATTTCACCGGCGTATCTTTCCAGCGCACCAGCACGCCGACCGCCATCACCACCATCAACAGGCCCATCAACGGGATAAACAACGCGTTGAAATACGGCGGGCCGACGGACAGCTTGGCGCCGCTCAGCGCATCCAGCACCAGCGGGTACAGGGTGCCGAGCAGGATCATCGACGCGGCCACCACCAGCACCAGGTTATTGCCCAGCAGCAGGGTTTCCCGCGACCACAGGTTGAAGCCGACCTGGCTCTTGACTACCGGTGCGCGCAGGGCGAACAGGGTCAGGGAACCACCGACCACAAACAGCAGGAAGATCAGGATGAAGATGCCCCGCGCCGGGTCGGAAGCGAACGCATGCACTGAGGTCAGCACGCCCGAACGCACGAGGAACGTGCCGAGCAGGCTGAGGGAAAATGCCGCGATGGCCAGCAGCACGGTCCAGCTCTTGAACACGCCGCGCTTTTCGGTGACGGCCAGCGAGTGAATCAACGCCGTGCCCACCAGCCAAGGCATGAAGGACGCGTTTTCCACCGGGTCCCAGAACCACCAGCCGCCCCAGCCGAGTTCGTAATACGCCCACCACGAACCGAGAGTGATGCCGATGCCGAGGAAGGCCCAGGCGACGATGGTCCATGGCCGCGACCAGCGCGCCCAAGCCGCATCCAGGCGCCCACCGAGCAAGGCGGCGATGGCGAAGGCGAAGGCCACGGAGAAACCGACGTAACCCATGTAGAGCATCGGCGGGTGCACGATCAGGCCGATATCTTGCAGCAGCGGGTTGAGGTCGTGCCCGTTGGTAGGAATCTGCGGCAGGATGCGGCTGAACGGGTTGGACGTCATGATCAGGAACAGCAGGAAGCCGATGCTGATCATGCCCATCACCGCCAGCACCCGGGCCAGCATGACTTGCGGCAACTGGCGCGAGAACACCGACACGGCGAAGGTCCAGCCGCCGAGGATCAGCGCCCACAACAGCAACGAACCTTCGTGGGCGCCCCACACGGCGCTGAACTTGTAGTACCAGGGCAAGGCGGTGTTGGAGTTATTCGCGACATAGCTGACGGAAAAGTCGTCGGTCATAAAGGCGTAGGTCAGGCAGCCAAACGCGAACAGCAGGAAGGCAAACTGCCCCCAGGCGGCCGGCTGCGCCAGGCTCATCCACAGGCGGTCACCGCGCCAGGCGCCCAGCAACGGCACCACGGCTTGCACGATGGCAAAGCACAGGGCGAGGATCATCGCCAACTGGCCCAATTCGGGAATAAACAACGCGGCGTTCATGACTCAACCCTCCTTGGCGGGGGTGGGGGCGGACTGGCCGCTGTCCTTGAGGGCTTTGGTCACCTCAGGCGGCATGTATTTTTCATCGTGCTTGGCCAGCACTTCATCGGCCACCACCACGCCGTCGGCGTTGAGCTTGCCCAGGGCGACGATGCCCTGGCCTTCGCGGAACAGGTCCGGGAGGATGCCGCGGTAGCTGATGGTCACGGACTTGCTGAAGTCGGTGACCACGAAGGTGACATCGAGGGAATCGCCGGAACGCTTCAAGGAGCCGGCTTCGACCATGCCGCCGGCGCGGATGCGCGTGTCCAGCGGTGCTTCGCCGTTGGCGATCTGGGTCGGGGTGTAGAACAGGTTGATGTTCTGTTGCAGGGCGCTCAAGGCCAGGGCCACGGCAATGCCGACGCCGGCCAGGATGGCAAGGATGATCAACAGACGTTTTCTACGCAGCGGATTCACTTTTCGGTCTCCCGGCGCAGACGACGCGCCTCTTGTTGCAGGTAACGCTTGCGCGCCAGGATCGGCGCGGCGACGTTGAGGGCCAACACTGCCAGGCAGATGCCATAGGCCGTCCAGACGTACAGGCCGTGGTGGCCCATGGCGAGAAAATCACTGAACGAAGCAAAACTCATCCGCGCGCTCCCAGGCTCTGTTGCACTTCGGCCTTGACCCAACTGGCGCGGGCTTCGCGCTTGAGTACTTCAAGGCGCATGCGCAGCAGCAGCACGGCGCCGAAGAAGCAGTAGAACCCCAGCACCATCAACAGCAGCGGCGCCCACATTTCCACGGGCATCGCCGGTTTTTCGGTGAGGGTGAAGGTGGCGCCCTGGTGCAGGGTGTTCCACCACTCCACCGAGTATTTGATGATCGGGATGTTGATCACGCCAACAATGGCCAGCACCGCGCAGGCCTTGGCGGCGCTGTCACGATTACTGATGGCGTTGCCCAAGGCAATCAGACCGAAGTACAGGAACAGCAGGATCAGCATGGACGTTAGTCGCGCATCCCACACCCACCACGAGCCCCAGGTCGGCTTGCCCCAGATGGCGCCGGTGACCAGCGCCACGGCGGTCATCCACGCACCGATCGGCGCGGCGCATTGCAGGGCGACGTCGGCGAGCTTCATCTTCCACACCAGGCCGACGATGCCGCACACCGCCAGCATCACGTAGCAGGACTGGGCCAGCATCGCGGCGGGCACATGGATATAGATGATGCGAAAGCTGTTGCCCTGCTGGTAGTCCGGCGGCGCGAAGGCCAGGCCCCAGACCAGGCCGATGCCGATCAGCACCACGGCAGAGAGGCTCAACCACGGCAGCAGTTTGCCACTGATGCCGTAGAACCATTTGGGCGAGCCGAGCTTGTGAAACCAGGTCCAGTTCATTGCTGTTTCCATCACGGTTGCTTTTCGTCGATGCGAAAAGCTTAGGGTCTTTACTGGCTAACGCTTAGCCAGACCTCATTATTCGCCGACGCTGATCTTCAGGCCGGCCGCTATCGCAAAAGGTGTCAGGGTTACCGCCAGGGCGGTCAGGCTGCCAAGCCACAAGAGGTAACCCGTCGCCGGCATGCCCATGAGCGCGGCTTGCAACGCACCGCTACCGAGGATCAACACCGGGATATACAAAGGCAGAATCAGCAGGGCCAGCAACAGGCCGCCGCGCTTCAGGCCCACGGTCAACGCCGCGCCCACCGCCCCCAGCAAACTGAGGACCGGCGTACCGAGCAACAGGCTCAGGAGCAGGATCGGCAGGCATTCCGTGGGCAGGCCGAGCATCATCGCCAGCAGCGGCGAAAGCAAGACCAGCGCCAGGCCGGAAAAAGCCCAGTGTGCCAGTACCTTGGCCAGTACCAGTAGTGGCAAGGGGTGCGACGAAAGGACCCACTGCTCCAGGGAACCGTCCTCGAAATCACTGCGAAACAGCCCGTCCAGCGAGAGCAGCACGGACAAAAGCGCCGCCACCCACACCAGTCCCGGAGACAAGGTTTGCAACAGTTTAGTCTCGGGACCGACCGCCAACGGGAACAAGGCGATGACGATGGCGAAGAACACCAGCGGGTTGGCCAACTCGGCCGGACGCCGGCACAACAGCCGCGCTTCGCGGGCTACCAACAGGGCGAACACACTCATGCTGACCACCGTCCCAGATCGAGGTCGCGGTAACCGGCGGGCATGCGATCCAGGGTGTGGTGGGTGGTGAGCACGACCAGGCCGCCGTTCTCGCAGTGCTGGGCCAGGTGTGCTTCCAACTGGGCGACGCCTTGTTTGTCGAGGGCGGTGAAGGGTTCGTCGAGAATCCACAGCGGCGGGCCCGGCAGGTACAAACGGGCCAGGGCCACGCGGCGCTGCTGGCCGGCGGACAGGGTGTGGCAAGGCACGTCTTCAAAACCCTTGAGGCCGACGGCGGCGAGGGCCTGCCAGATCGCATCACGGGACGCGGGATGATGCAGGGCGCTGAGCCAGCTGAGGTTTTCTTCGGCGGTGAGCACGTCCTTGATGCCGGCGGCGTGGCCGATCCAGATCAGGTTGCGGGCAAGCTCGGTGCGTTGTTCATTGAGGGGTTTGCCGTTGAGCCGCACTTCTCCGGCTGTCGGTTGCATCAACCCCGCCAGCAGGCGCAGCAAACTGGTCTTGCCGCTGCCGTTGGGTCCGCTGATTTGCACCATGTCGCCGCCCGTCAGCCGCAGTTCGAGGTGCTCGAACAGCAGGCGCAGGTCGCGTTCACAGGAGAGCGCTACGGCTTCTAGAAGAGGGCTGGTCAAAAGATCGCGGGCCTTTACGGTTCAAGTCGGCGGTGCAGCGGCCGTTAAAGAGAAGTGCACAATAACGGCTTCGGCGACCGATTTTAGAGAGCTGGATCAAATAGTTGTGAGGTTTTTAGCGCTCTCTTTGCAGACGGGCCGCATTATACATGCGATGCCCTACTCTAAAGAGGGCAATTTCCTTCAAGACGGCGCGCGCGATGACCGGTGAGATCAACCTTCCTACGCTTCCACCTGCAACGGCGACCGGGCCCAGCCCTGCGCCTGCCACCGGTGAATTGCTGAAACTGCTGGAACCGCAGATCGGCTTGATCACCCCGGGAAAAACCGTGAACGCCGAGGTCATCGCCCTGAAACAAGGCGGTGAAGCCTTTCAGCTACTGCTCAAGCTGACCCTGGAAAGCGGGCGCCAAACGCTGGTGCAAGCCAGCAGCGCGCAGCCCTTGCCCCTGGGCAGCAATGTCGCGGTGAGCCAGACCCCCGCCGGCAACCTGACCCTCAGCCTGCAACAGGCCTTGAGCGCCAATGTCGCCGCGCTGACCCGCATCGACACCAGCAAAATCCCCGAAGGCACGCTGTTGCAAGCCAAGGTACTGACCACCCAGATGCTGCCCCAGGGCACGGCGCAACCGGCGATCTACCGCTCGCTGGTGACCGTGCTCAACAACGCCCTGGCCGGTGCCACGCTGACCCTGGAAAGCCCGCAACCGCTGCGCGTTGGCAGCTTGCTCAGCGCCGTGGTGCAGAACGCGCAGACCTTGAATTTCGTGCCACTGAGCGGGCTCAAGGATCAACTGGCGATCACCCAGCAACTGGCCACCCAACAAAGCCGCCAAGGCTCACTGGATGCGGTCTTCACCGCCTTGCAGAACCTGCCACGGGGCGGTACCTCCGCCGAACTGCGCGCCGCCGCCGACCGCCTGCTGGCCGCCCTGCCCGACCTGGCCCAGGTCAGCAACCCGAAAATCCTCGCCCAGGTGATCCAGAACAGCGGCGCCTTTCTCGAAGCCAAGCTGCTCGCCGGGCAAAACCCGCAGATACCACCGCTGGACATGAAAGGCGCCTTGCTGCGCCTGGTCGCCGACCTCCTGCCGGCCCTGCCCACCAGCACCAACCTGAATGCCATCCTCGCCGCCAATACCCTGGCCCAGGTGCTGCCCAACTTCGTGCGCAGCCCGCTGAACACCCTCGGCCAGGTCAGCGCCCGCCAGGCACCCGTGGGCTTCCCGCTGCCCGAGCGGCTGATGGAGAAACTCGAAGGCGAAGGCGACCTGGAAAACCTCCTGCGCCTGGCCGCTGGGGCCATCTCGCGCTTGCAGAGCCACCAACTGTCAAGCCTGGAACAGACCGGCACCACCGCCGATGGCCGCCTGCAAACCACCTGGCAGCTGGAAATCCCCCTGCGCACCCTGCAAGACATCGTGCCGTTGCAGGTCAAGTTTCAGCGCGAAGAACCGGCGCCGGACAAGGACCAGCCGGAACGCAAGGACAAGAAAGACCCCAAGCAGATGCTCTGGCGCGTCGAGCTGGCCTTCGACATGGAGCCGCTGGGGCCGTTGCAGGTTCAGGCGCAATTGAACCAGGGCAAACTGTCGAGCCAGCTGTGGGCCAGCCGGCCCTTCACCGCGAGCCTGATCGAAAGCCACCTGGGCAACCTGCGCGAGCGGCTGGTGACCTCGGGCATCAACGTCGGCGACCTCGATTGCCACCTCGGCACCCCACCACGCGGGCCGAAAACCGGACTGGAACAACGCTGGGTGGATGAAACCGCATGAAGAACCCCAACCCGCCGCGCCAGGCGATTGCCCTCAAGTACGACGGCCAGCAAGCGCCAACCCTGACGGCCAAGGGCGACGATGCATTGGCCGAGGCGATCCTCAAGCTGGCGCGGGAGAATGAAGTACCGATCTATGAAAATGCCGAGCTGGTGAAGCTGCTGGCGCGTATGGAGCTGGGGGACAGCATCCCGGAGGAGTTGTACCGCACCGTGGCGGAGATCATTGCGTTTGCCTGGACGTTGAAGGGCAAGTTCCCGGTGGGGTATGACCCGGATGCGGGGCCGGTGGAGCGGGATGTTACCGAGCGTGGTGACGATTACTAACAGACCTACAAGGATTCAAATGTGGGAGCTGGCTTGTGTGGGAGCTGGCTTGCCTGCGATGCAGGCGACTCGGTCTTTCAGTTACACCGAGGTGATGCTATCGCAGGCAAGCCAGCTCCCACATTGGATCTTCACTGTCAGTTGAGGACTTCGCTCAGGGGAATGAAGTTGACTGTATCCCCTTCCGCCAACGTCGTCCCCTCCAACACCTCCACAAACCCCTGCGCCCACGCCGCGCTGCGCAGCACGCCGGAGCTCTGGTTGCGGTAGATGATCGCCTTGCCCTGCTCGATACGCCCGCGCAGGTACTCGCGGCGGTTGCCCGGCTTGGGCCATTCGAACCCCACCGGCACTGCGAAGCGCAACGGCTCTACATCCGCCACACCCTGGCGGCGCAACAGGTACGGCCGCGCCAGCAGCGCAAACGTCACCAACGTCGAAGCCGGGTTACCCGGCAGGCCGATCACCGGCACGCCACGGAAGTGCCCGAAGGTCAGCGGTTTACCCGGTTTGATCGCGAGTTTCCACAGCGCCAGCTCGCCTTCTTCCCGCAGGGCAATGCCAAGGAAATCCGCCTCGCCCACCGACACGCCGCCGGTGGACAGGATCAGGTCGACGTTGCCCAGGCCCGCCAGGCGGGTGCGGGTCTGTTCCAGGTCGTCGGGCAGGATGCCGGCGTCGATCACCTCGCAGCCCATGCGTTCAAGCCAGGTGCACAGCACGCGGCGGTTGCTGTTGTAGATCTGCCCGGGGCCCAGCGGCAGGCCGGGTTCGATCAGCTCGTCACCGGTGGACAGCACGGCGACGCGCGGGCGGTGGACGACTTCAAGGCGGTCCCGCCCCAGTGAGGCGGCGAGTCCCAGTTCGATCGGCCCCAGGCGTGTGCCGGCGTTCAAGACCAACTCGCCGACCGTGGTTTCCTGGCCCTGGGGGCGGATGTTCTGCTGCAGGTGCAGGGGCTCGCTGAAACTCACGCGCTCGTCGGCGTGGACCACGGCGTTTTCCTGCATTTCCACACAATCGGCACCTTCGGGTACCGGCGCGCCGGTGAAGATGCGCGCGCAAGTGCCGGCGGCCAAGGGCTGCGGCGCCTGCCCGGCGAAGATGCGCTGGCTGACCACCAGCGGCTCGCCGTGCCAGTCCGCCAGGCGCAGGGCGTAACCGTCCATGGCGCTGTTGGGCCAGGGCGGCAGGTCGAGGGTGGCGATCAGGTCTTGCGCCAGGACGCGGCCATCGCACTCGGCCAGGGGCAAGGCTTGTTGCTCGCGGATCGGCGCAGCCTCGGCCATCGCCAGCAGTTGCGCCAAGGCGTCTTCCACCGGCATCAGGGCGCCGGTCTTGCCGGGCTTACCCACGGGAGGCGCAGGGTTCGGCCTGCTTCAAGTGAGGGACGAAATTGCACGGGCGGTGACGGTTGTCCAGTTGCTCGGCGAGGATGCCATCCCAACCGGTGCGCACCGCATTGGTGGAACCCGGCAGGCAGCACACCAGCGTGCCATTGGCCAGGCCGGCCAAGGCGCGGGATTGCACGGTGGAGGTGCCGATATCGGCCACGGAGATCTGGCGGAACAGTTCGCCAAAACCGTCGACCTGCTTGTCCAGCAGGCAGCTCACCGCTTCCGGGGTGCTGTCGCGACCGGTGAAGCCGGTGCCGCCGGTGATCAGCACGACCTGCACCACGTCTTCGGCGATCCAGTGGGCCACCTGGGCGCGGATCTTGTAGAGGTCGTCCTTGAGCAACACGCGCTCGGCCAGGTTGTGGCCAGCCGCGGTGAGGCGATCGACGAAGACCTGGCCCGAGGTGTCGGTGTCCAGGGTGCGGGTGTCGCTGACGGTCAATACAGCGATATTCAGGGGTACGAAGGGCGCATCTGCCTTGGCGGTCATGGCACGGTCCGGTTGTCGAAGAAACAGGCCGGTGTTATATCACAGGCCCCCCTTTTGCTGCCGCTGCGGAACTGCCATGCCTATCGATTCATCTGCCCTGCCCTGTTCGGTCCTGCTGCTGTCGGGGGGCCGTGGCCAGCGCATGGGCGGCCTGGACAAGGGCCTGCTGGAATGGCGCGGCCAACCGCTGATTGCCCATCTGCACGGCCTGGTGCGGCCGCTGACGGACGACCTGGTCATCTCGTGCAATCGCAACCCCGAGCGCTACGCCGCGTTTGCCGACCAGTTGGTCAGCGACGACAGCGCGGACTTCCCCGGCCCGCTCGCCGGGATTCGTGCAGGCCTCGCCGCCGCGCGTCATGGGCACCTGCTGATCCTGCCGTGCGATGTGCCGCAACTCGATGCACGACTACTGACCGAGCTGCGTCAGACGGCGCAGCGCAATCCCCGTGTGCCGGTGATGGTGCGCCATGGTCAATTCTGGGAGCCGCTGATCTGCATCCTGCCCACCGCCCTGCGGGACGCGGTCGAGGCGGCCTGGCAGGCCGGCGAGCGCAGCCCACGGCAGATCTTCATGAAACTGGGCGCGGTGGGCGTGGAGTGCCCGGCGGATGATCCGCGCCTGGCCAACCTGAATACCCCCGAGCTGTTACTCCCACACGTTGGCGTGTCAGAATGAACCTCGCATCAGGAACTTTGTCGGCGCCTCGCGCGTCACAAGGTCAGCTTTTCAAAAGAATTCTCTCGGAGACAACACCATGACTCAACGGACCATCGCCGCTCTCATGCTTGCACTGGGCCTCGCCACCCTCGCCGGTTGCGCTTCGCCAACAGTGATCACCCTGAATGACGGTCGCGAAATCCAGGCCGTCGACACCCCTAAATTCGACAAGGATTCGGGCTTCTATGAGTTCGAACAACTGGACGGCAAGCAGACCCGCATCAACAAGGATCAGGTCCGCACCGTTAAAGACCTGTAAGTCTTAGCGTTTGCCAACAAGGCCCGCCGCGTGCGGGCCTTGTCGTTTCCGAGGGTTACCAGTCGAGGGTGATCCGGCTGCGGAACTGGCGCTCTTCGCCGGTCACCGGGTCGATGAACCGCACGCCCTGGGCCAGCAGTTTCAGCGGGTTGGCGTAGTCGTCCACGGCGTCCTTGAGCACATCGGGGTAGAACGGGTCGTTGCAGATACTCGCGCCGAGCGCGGTCATGTGCACGCGCAGCTGGTGCTTCTTGCCGGTCACGGGGAACAGGCCGTAGCGCCACAGGTCGCCGTGTTTCTCGCGCACTTCAACCGCGGTTTCGGTGTTGCTGGCGCCGGGACCTTCCTGCATGCGGAAGAACGGTTCGCCATCCACCAGACGGCTTTTGTGCACAAGCGGAAAGCTCAGGTCTGGCAGCGCGGGTGCAATGGCTTCGTAGAATTTATCGATCTGGCGCGTGGGAAACAGCTGTTGATACGCCGAGCGGCTGGCCGGGTTGGCCGAGAACAGCACCAGCCCCGCGGTGTGCCGGTCGATGCGGTGCAGGGGCACCAGTGATGGGTTGTCCAAACGACGAATCAAGCGACGTAGCAGGGTTTGCTCGACGTACTCACCGGCCGGCGTCACGGGCAAGAAGTGCGGCTTGTCGGCGACCACCAGGTGCTCGTCGGCGTAGAGGATGGTCTCCTCCACCGGGATCACTTTTTCGTTCGGCACTTCACGGAAGTAGTAGATGCACAGGCCTTCCTTGTAGGCCAGGTCCGGGTGGATCGGGTTACCGTGGACATCCAGCACCCGACCCCGCGCGATGCGGTCCAGCCAGTGTTCACGGCTGATCGCCGGGAAGTGCTCGCACAAGCAATCGAGCACCGTGGCCCAAGCCCCGGGTGGCAGGTACAAGGTGCTGGCCTGGTGCTCGGACGGAATAAAAATCGAAGTGGACATGCGTCAAGCCTGGAGAAAACCGGCGGGCATTATCCCGCATGGCTCAGGCCTTGGCCAATTGCGCCCGCAGGACCGGCGAGGCGCTGGCGGCCTCGGTGAACTCCTTGAGCCAGCGCAGCACGTCCACCGCTTCCCAGCGGCCCGGATCGTACAACGCGTACAGCAAGCCCTGGTAACCCACCACATCCAACTGCTTGTGATAACCGGCGCGCTGGAACAGCGCCTCGATCTCGGCAAAGCAGGTATTGAAATGCACTTTGTTAAACGGCGTCTTGCCTTCCGTGACCAGGCCGTCGAGGCGCAGCTCGTTCACCGCATCGCGCACGACATCGGCGGACATGCGATTGACGCTGCTTTTCAGTTGTTCAACATTCACCACGGGCGTTCCCTCTATTCAATCGCTGTACAAACATACAGTAACGTAATATTTGGAAACCCGCCATGGCCTAAACCTCAACGAAGGAAGGCGGCAACCTGATCACCGTCGAACGGCCAGTCCAACTCAGCCCCTGTGTCTACCCGCCGAAGCACCGGAATCCTTAGCCCGTAGGCGTCAGTCAGGTCTACGGGGTCGGTTATATCCACCAATTCAACCAGCAGCCCATGTTCGACGAGCGGCATGATTTCGGCTTCGGCAATCTCGCAAAGATGGCAACCCAGGGTGCCGAACAGCTGGCATTCAGGAAGCATGACAAATGGCCCTGATCAGAAAGTAGGCGGTCATTCTATGCCCGACCCGTACCTCTGGCGAGCCAACAAACCCTGACCCAGGTCACGATGGCCTATAACTGATTCAGCGATTCTCGCGGCTTTTTGCCTGCCCCTTGCAACGGAGATGCGTGTGTTTGCCAACCTGCTGATCATTCTGGCCTCATCCTTGGTGGTGATTGCGCTGTTTCGCCGGCTGCAATTGCCGCCCGTGCTCGGCTACCTGTGCGTAGGCCTGGCCGTGGGGCCGACCGCCCTGGACTGGGTGAATGACAGCGAAGAGCTGCCCGACCTCGCCGAACTGGGCGTGGTGTTCCTGCTGTTTTCCCTGGGCCTGGAGTTTTCCCTGAGCAAAATGTTCGCCCTGCGCCGCGTGGTGTTTGGCCTGGGCAGTTTGCAGGTGTTGGGCTGTGGCGTGCTGCTGGGGCTGTTACTGATGATCCTCGGTGTGGCGCCGGGCATTGCGTTGTTGCTGGGCGCGGGGCTGGCGTTGTCCTCCACGGCCATTGTCAGCAAGGAGTTGACCAGCCTCGGCGAAATCTTCAGCAGCCATGGGCAGAATGCGATTGGCGTGTTGCTGTTCCAGGATGTGGTGGCGGTATTGCTGCTGACCCTGGTGCCAGTGTTTGCCGGCACCGGCGAGCAAGCCTGGTACATCGCGCTGCCGCTGACCCTGGCCAAGACCGTGGTGCTGTTTGTCGGTTTGTTGCTGGCCAGTCGCTGGTTATTGCCGCGCCTGTTTCATGAGGTGGCCGCGTCCCATTCGGCAGAGCTGTTTGTGCTGCTGGCGCTGGTGATCGTGTTGCTCACCGCGTGGCTCACGCACTTGTTGGGCCTGTCCCCTGCCCTCGGCGCCTTCCTCGCCGGCATGCTGTTGGGGGAAAGCCATTACCGGCATCAGATCGAGGCGGATATCCGCCCGTTTCGCGACATCCTGCTGGGGCTGTTTTTCGTCAGCATCGGCATGCTGATCGACCTGCAACTGTTCGTCAGCCACAGCCTGTTGATCCTCGGCCTGACCCTCACCTTGATGCTGGTCAAAGGCTGCGTAGTGGCGCTGCTGGTCAAATGGCGCGGCAGCGACAGTGAAACCGCCTGGCGCAGCGGCCTGGCCCTGGCCCAGGGCGGCGAGTTCTGTTTTGCCTTGATGGCGCAGATGCAACAGAGCCGGCTGATCCCGGACGAGTTCAATGGCCTGCTGCTGGCCGCCACCTTCTGTTCGATGTTGCTCACGCCGCTGCTGTTGCGCGCCGCGCCGGCCATCGCCCTGCGCCTGCACCGCAAGCCCAACCAGCAAGTGCAGCTGGAAGAAATCACCGCGCTTAACGCCGAGCTGCGCGGGCATGCGGTGATTTGCGGGTATGGTCGCGTCGGGCAATCCATCGGGCGATTCCTGCGCAAGGAACAACAGGCGTTTATCGCCCTGGATGACGACCCGGAGCGGGTACAGGAAGCCGCCACCGAAGACAGCAGCGTGCATTACGGCGATTGCCGGCGCGGTGCGCTGCTCAGTGCGGTGGGCCTGGAACGCGCGCGGCTGGTGGTGATTGCCGTGGACAACACCGAGGTGGCCCTGGCGGTGTTGAAGGAAGCGCGACGCATCAACCGCGACGTGCCGATCCTGGTGCGGACCCGCGATGACAGCCAATTGGCCGAACTAAAAGCCGCGGGCGCCAGCGAAGTGGTGCCCGAGCTATTGGAGTCGAGCCTGATGCTCGCCTCCCACGCCTTGATCCTGCTGGGCCTGCCGGACCAACAGGTGCAGGCGCGGGTCGATGAAGTGCGGCAGAACCGCTATCGCCTGCTGCACGGTTTTTATCCGCAGGCCGACAATCCGATCAATCCTGACTGACCGCGCCAATTTTATGGATCGACAAGTCCGCGCCGTAGTATTCCTCTTCCTGGCTCAGGCGCAGGCCCGATACGCGCTTGATGGTGCCGTACACCAGGAACCCGCCTGCCAGCGCCACCGCCACGCCGAGGGCGGTGCCGATCAACTGGCTGATCAGGCTGACGCCGCCCAACCCGCCGAGCGCGGTCTGGCCGAAGATGCCGCAGGCGATGCCGCCCCATACACCACACAGACCGTGCAGCGGCCACACGCCGAGCACGTCGTCGATCTTCCAGCGGTCCTGGGCGGCAATAAAGCACCAGACGAACAGGCCACCGGCGACCGCCCCGGTGACCAGCGCGCCCACCGGGTGCATCAAGTCAGAACCGGCGCAGATCGCCACCAGCCCGGCCAATGGGCCGTTATGCAGGAAGCCTGGGTCATTGCGGCCAATGATCAGCGCCGCCACGGTGCCGCCGACCATGGCCATCAGCGAGTTGACCGCCACCAGGCCACTGACGCCGTTCAGCGTCTGCGCGCTCATGACGTTAAAGCCGAACCAGCCGACGATCAGAATCCACGAGCCCAACGCCAGGAAGGGAATGCTCGACGGCGCAAACGCCACCAGCCGACCGTCCCGGTAGCGCCCATTGCGCGGGCCCAACAACAACACCGCCGCCAACGCCAGCCAACCGCCCATGGCATGCACCACCACGGAACCGGCGAAGTCATGGAAGCTGGCACCAAAGGTCGCCAGCAGCCAGGCTTGCAGGCCGAAATTGCCGTTCCACACCATGCCTTCGAAAAATGGGTAGATAAACGCGACGATCAGCGCCGTGGCGCACAGTTGCGGAACAAACCGTGCACGCTCGGCAATGCCACCGGAAATGATCGCCGGGATCGCCGCCGCAAAGGTCAGCAGAAAGAAGAACTTCACCAGGCCATAGCCGTGATCGGCGCTGATCACCGCCGCCGGTTGCATGAAGCTCACGCCGTAGGAGATCCAATAGCCTATAAAGAAATAGGCCAGGGTCGAGATGGCGAAGTCGCTGAGGATTTTCGACAGCGCGTTGACCTGGTTTTTCTGGCGCACGGTGCCGACTTCCAAAAACGCGAAGCCGGCGTGCATGGCCAAGACCATGACCGCGCCAATCAGGATAAACAGGGTGTTGGAACTGTGGACCAGCGTGTCCACTGCACTTTGCAAATTTTCCATGGAGGTTGGCAGGCCTGCATTAAAGGCAAAAAGCACCAAAGCGGTTCAAGCCCGGGTTGCGCGCACTAAATTGGCACCACCGGTTCCACCCCTCTTCAGAGGGCATGAACCGCTTTAGCGCAGCGATCAACGCAACAGGCCGATGCCGACAGGGTTTTTCCGCGAGTTTCAGTTATTTAGGGTAAGGTTTTTGAAGGCTTCCTGCCCGACCGCCCGGATTTCGCGCAAGCCCCGTGGCGTGCGCACCAAGGCAAAGCAAAAGCTGTACCAGACAATTGCACTGAACCTTCACCGATACCGGTGACTCGAAACGACATCTACAGCTCAGCCCATCACGGAGATACCCATGGCCAGAAAAACCGCAAAGACTGCTCAAGAAATCCTGCTGGAGGATTTTCAAACCCTGGTCAGCGACACCGAGAAGCTGCTGGACGACACCAAGGTGCTGGCCGGCGACCAGGCTGACGAACTGCGCAGCAAGATTCACGACAGCCTGCTCAAGGCCCGCGAAACCCTGCAAGTGACCGAAGATTCCCTGCGCGAGCGCGGCCAGGCAGCGGTCACGGCCACCGAAGACTACGTGCAGGCCAACCCTTGGCAGTCGGTGGGCATTGCCGCCGGCGTGGGCTTTTTGATCGGCCTGCTGGCCACAAGGCGCTAATCATGTCTATCGGCGAAACCGGCTCGTCAACGGGCACTACTTCAAGACGTCTGGGCGCGGCCGTGCTGGGCTTGCTGCACAGCCACGTCGAACTGTTTGGCATCGAATTGCAGGAACAGAAGGCCCGCACCGTCAGCCTGCTGCTGTTTGCCGGCCTGGCGCTGGTGTTTGCGCTGCTGTTGCTGGTGGGGTTGTCGACGCTGGTGATGATCCTCGTGTGGGACACCGGCTACCGCCTCACCGGGATCATCTGCCTCTGCGTGTTCTACAGCCTGGCCGCAGCGTTCTGCGGAGTGCGCTTGAAAGCGGCGGTGTTCGATGAGTCCACGCCGTTCCACGCCACCCTCGAAGAGCTGGCCAATGACCGGGAGCGCCTGCTGCCATGAGCCTGACTGAAATCCCGCAGAACACCTCACGCCGGGAAATGCGCAAGGCATTGATCCGCCTGCGCATGGAAATGCACCGCCAGGAGATTCGCCACGAGTCCCAGCAACTGCTGGCACCGCTGACCAAAGTGCGCAACATGGGCCAGAACTGGCAGGACAACCTGGGCATCAAGCATGCGCCGCTGTGGGGCGTGGCCGCGGTGACGCTGCTCGGCTTCTTCACCGGCAAGGGCGCCAAGGGCGGCAGTATCAGCAGCCTGACGCGCCTGGTACGGCTGGGGGCCGGGTTGATCCCGTTGATCAAGTTGGCCATGCAGGGCGCTTCGCGCAAAGGTTGAGCCACGCTGGCTGCATTCTTGCAAACAGAAGCGGCCCGGCTCTCGTGTTCGAGAGCCGGGTCTTTTTTCGCCAACTATTCAAGGAGGCCCTGTGATCGACGGGCAACCGCTCGCCTGCTTCCAGCCGTTTATCGACACCGCCACCGGGCGCATTGCCGGCGTCGAAGCCCTGGGTCGCTTGCGTCAACCTGACGGCCGCCTGCTCTCCGTGGGCCCGCTGTTTGCCGACCCGCGCACACCTGGCGCGACCTTGCGCCGCCTCGATCGGCAAATCCGCGACAACGCATTGAGCCGCCTGCATGAGGTGCCCGCAGACTGGTTCCTCAGCCTGAATATCTCGCCGCGCTGGATCAACCGCCTGCGCCCCGGCCAAGCGCTGCCCAGCCTGAAGCAGGTGCACGCCCAGGGTGTCGATCCGCGGCGGATTGTGTTCGAGATCACCGAATTGGGCGGCAATATCCAACGCCTGGCTGACGTGGTGGCGCACTATCGCGAAGCCGGCGCGCGGATTGCCATCGATGATTTCGGCGCCGGCTATTCCCAGCTCGACCGGGTGCTGGCCCTGCAACCGGATATCCTCAAGCTCGACATGCGCCTGTTCCAGGACGCCGCACGGGGCGGGCCGAGCAGTGAAGTGGTGCGGGCGCTTGCGCAAATGGCCGAGAAAACCGGCTGCTGGATCATTGCCGAAGGCGTGGAGACCGAAGCGCAGTTGAGCTTTGCACTGGAATGCGGTGCGCGCTATGTGCAGGGTTATCTGTTCGCCCAGGCGCAGCTGGATTGGTTTGCCGCCGATGCCTTCGTGCCTCGTTTTGCGCAACTGCGTACGCAGTACGTGCAGCAAAAACTCGCCGAACGTGGGCGCATCATGCAATTGCGCCAGCAGTTGGCCGAACTGATGAAAATCCTCCAGGCCTGGGCCCAGGGCCAGGCGCCGCTGAGCCAACTGCCGCAACTGCCGGACTTCCCTTGGCTGTTGCGCTTCTACCAGTGCGACCGCCATGGCACCCAACTAACCCCCAACTTCGAGTGGCGGCACGATGCCTGGCAGTCCGACAGCCGCTACCTGGGCCACAACTGGTCGTGGCGCCCGTATTTCTATCACTTGCTCGCGGAAGGCTGGGAGGAACGCCGGCTGAACCTGTCCTCGACCTACCGCGACGCCACCACCAACCAATACTGCCTGACCGCCGGACAATTCTTCGATAACGGTCAGCGCTTGCTGTTAATCGATATCGACGCGGCCGGCCTGTAGATTTTCGCTTGCCCCGCCAAGGCGGAACCGGGAAGCTGGGGGGGTCATTCACCGAACGGAGAGTCCCCGCCTTGGATTGGCCCACCCTGCTGACCCGCGAACGTCTTGGAAAACCCCTGCACAGCCCGGAAGAACTGGGGCGCAGCCCGTTTCACAAGGATCACGACCGCATCATTTTCTCCGGCGCGTTTCGCCGCCTGGGCCGCAAGACCCAAGTGCACCCTGTGTCGAGCAACGATCACATCCATACGCGGCTGACCCACTCGCTGGAAGTCAGCTGCGTCGGCCGTTCCCTGGGCATGCGCGTCGGCGAAACCCTGCGCAGCGCCCTGCCCGACTGGTGCGACCCGAGCGACCTGGGCATGGTGGTGCAATCGGCCTGCCTGGCCCACGACATTGGCAACCCACCGTTCGGGCACTCCGGCGAAGACGCCATCCGCCACTGGTTCCAGCAAGCGGCCGGGCGCGGCTGGCTGGACGACATGAGCAGCGCCGAGCGCAATGACTTCCTCAACTTCGAGGGCAATGCCCAGGGCTTCCGGGTGCTGACCCAGTTGGAATACCACCAGTTCGACGGTGGTACACGGCTGACCTATGCGACCCTGGGCACCTACCTCAAATACCCTTGGACCGCGCGCCACGCGGACGCACTGGGCTACAAGAAACACAAGTTCGGTTGCTACCAGAGCGAGCTGTACTTAGGCTTTGCAGCCAAAAATGACATTTTTTGAAAAGCAACAGCCAAAAAGTTATAAGTGCAACTATTTGGCAATACTAGGAAGACTTAGCTTTCAAAAAAAGAATAAGAAGGTTTTTGCTAGAGCTTCACTTTACCACCGATCCCGTGACCCAAACCACCTAGATTAGCTCCCCACCCATACCATTAAACTATCGAGCCAAATGCTTTGCATAGTTACACCACTCTTTGAACAGCCCGTTCGATCTGGACAGAGATTTGCGGTTGATCACCAGCAAAACAAAGACACTGGCCATCGCTACCTATGACTCGCCTGCTCTACGCCTCTGGTGCAGCTGCGACACCCGATCCTTTTTACTAGCGAACGATAAAAAGAATGAAAGCTCTAAAGCCGCTTGATCAGGGTTTGGAAATTTGATAAATTTCTGACCACTAAAAATAATGGCATTGTGCCAATAGTCTTCTTAAAATTTTGAGATTAGACAGTAAAGCGTAATGAAAAAAAGAAAAGGAATGAATTAAAATTTTAATACATTCACTTTTTATTGCTAGCATGCTAAGGAATAGCTATGAATAGAAAGCCCGCGTTTATTTGCACTCCAGTCATTGTGAGGGATAAGACCGTCACTTCTCACACCACCGGCTCTGTGACAACAAGCACACAAGGTAGAAATGTTTCTGTCAGAAACAGTATAGGTACAAGTGTAAAACTTGAAGCACTACTAGAATTTCCCGACGGAGCCTTACTGCCAGCGATCCTAATTGACGAGAGTTTACACGCCCCAGTTGGCAAAAAAATTCTAATGGCTTTTAAAAGTGGTGAACCAGTCGCCTATCAAGTGACTCCGAACGGGGAGGTTTACGCACTCGGGTATATTACCGAAAAAGAGACTTTTACTTTTCAAGACTTTACAATGTTTACGTTGCCGGGAGTTGGAACATTTTTTAGCCTAGTTTCACTTGCAGTTACGCAAACTTATTATGAGCACGGGGAATTTAAAACCTATAATGGCAACAAAATTGTTGTCGCTGCCGGAATCGCAGTTACTGCCCTTGGTGTATACATTGCCAAAGGATGGTTTGGCTATATAGTGGGAACAGCACTTACTGGAATTGGGTTTTCCATCTCTGCCATTATCGGGAACTCCAAAGCTAACGCGGGACGCAAGTTGATGCTTGGCGAAATAAAAAATGAATTTGACAAACTAAAAGCTGACTTGTAATACATAAGGCCACGTAAGTGGCCTTTTCGATGAAGCCTTTTTCGATGAAAAACACATTTTCAACACACAATAAAACAGCTACTAATTATTAAACATCAAGCTCAACGCTCCCCACCCATACCACTGAATTGTCGAGCTAAGTGCATGGCATAGTTATCTGTCATACCGCTCACGTAATCCAGAACCTGCATGATTGCACCATACTCCTTTGAAACTGAGCCACTGGCGTCTAAATTTTTCAAGTCCAGTCCAAGAAGCTCAACCACCCTTCTAGTCTTCGAATCAGCCACACCGCCCTTTCTGACATATTCTAAAGCTGCAGAGCAGCTAACGTTAAGTAGTGTAGAAATAGTGCTATAAGCTCCTATCTCCAACTCAACCTTTCTTGGATGTTGGAAAATCTCATCACGAGCAAGACCTTTGGCGGCTGTTACACATTCACGCACGCTCTTATCACAAAGGTCCAAGATACCCAACACCTTGCCTGTCATGATTCCATTATGATTATTCATGAAGGCCGTCGCTCCAGCATCTACGAACGCAGAAATAACTTTTCCACGAACCATAGAGAGCCTGCGGCCAACCTTCATGCCTTGAATTTCTTTGACTATCTGATTCTTCTGGTGGTCGCTAAGAACAAGGCATAAAATCTCAAAGACCTTATCCCAGTCAAGTATACCCATTTCTACACCATCTTCTAAATCAAGAATGGCGTAGCAGAAGTCATCAGAGACTTCCATCAAATTAGCCAGTGGATGGCGACATCGCCAACCATCACCCAGCTTTAACAAACCAGTAGCATTAGCCACTTCATCAAACAAACCCAACTCAGAGCAGTAAATACCGTATTTATTCTGAATCGGCCTTTGCATGTTAAGAGCATCCCCTGCCAGCCAAGGATACTTAATAAAAGCTCCAAGTGACGCATAGGTTAGACGCATCCCCCCTTCATAGGGATGATACTCTGAGGTAGTTAAAACCCTAAACCCTTGGGCATTACCTTCAAACCTACGCAAGTCAGCAGCTTCATTGAATGGAAGCCGCTCAATTATCTTTGCCCCGACATCATTGGAGAACCAGTGACGTATAGCCTCTTCACCTGTGTGCCCAAAGGGAGGGTTGCCAATGTCATGAGCAAGACAAGCAGTTTGGACAATATCACCAATATCAGAAGCCGAATGTTGTTCAGGGATAAGCCTTTCATTCAGAAGCTCTTGGCCTACTCTCACACCTAGTGTGCGTCCAACACAGGCAACTTCTAAGCTATGCGTGAGACGATTATGAACATGGTCATTAGTGGCGAGCGGATGTACCTGAGTCTTTCTTGCAAGGCGTCTGAAAGCACCAGAAAAAATCACCTTGTCATGGTCTGAGTGAAAAGGCGAACGGCCTAACTCAGATTTAGGAGGCCGACCTCCAAGACGAGTGTTATTCAGCAGTTTGTCCCAACTCATGCTTTCCATGCATGCCTCCCAAACAATCTAGTTAATATACAAGATAGCTGATCTACACAATAACTTCAAAACATATCCGAAAATACATGACTTCAAGCCAGAAACTAAAATCTTATTTTCACCCTTCCAACCTATTTACGACTATATTTATAAGATACTTTACGGACACGCAAAGAAACACTTAAAGCCTGAGCCACATCGACAAACTTTAGATTCCGAAGTGGTTAGTAAAACTACGATAAGACTTTCTTAACTCATCCATATCGTTAGGTGTAGGTGAAAAAGTCGCGAAAAGAGCTGAATAGATTTTTTTATCTTTCCTGAGGTCACCAGTCCAGATTCCTTTGGGAATCGAACGCGTAACAATACAATCAAATATCTGATCATTGAATTCGAGAACTAAATTCTGGCAGATATTAAATACGTTATTGACTGAATCGAGCGTTGGCGATATGGGCTTCTCTAAATAAATAGAAAACTTATCAAGCCCTAACTCGATGGCGTTTTTTGAACCTAAAAGTCCTGAGCGATGAGCTATACAGTGCCTGAGATGACAAACTTTTTCAAACTCATCAAGAGCAGTATCCAGAGCAGGAACCTGCTGAGGGTTAATTGGTAGCCCTAGAAAGTTTTTTACATTTTTTAATATTGTTTCTTTACTCACGAATGTGCTGTCTTCAAGTAACGCCTCTGGCAATAAATGAGAGAGATGGAAAAGAACAGCCCCGTAAGAGACCTTATTTCTGTAGCTGTGTGCTCTAGAGTCCTCATCAGATATGAGAACTCGTCTAATTATTGCTCGGAAATATGATTCAACGCCTGATACAATTCCAATAATCGCAAGGTTTGCTTTGATTCTCCATTCTTCAGAGTCATCTTCTTTGCCAAGAATTTTTGTTAAAATTTCACGCTGACTAATAAAGCGTTCAATCGGCGATGAGTCTATTAGCTCGACATCTCTAAAATAAATCGTTGAGTCAAACTTGGATGAGGTCCTTGGACCAGACACGAGGCTCTTGTACGGCGTTTGCTTGGCTTTCATACTAGAAACTCATTAACCCATTGATTAATTCTTCTATATATATCTTCCGCCCTAGCAGCTTTGACCCTGTGTGCTTTTTGAAGCTCATTAGCGGGATCTTGACTCCGAATAACATCCTCGACGGTTTTGAAGCTAGTAAATGTGTCAATCGCTTTAATTTGAAATTTCGTCAAAGGAAGTTCATTAAGTGGTTTTGCCATGCATTCTTTAAATGTCGAGTGATCGATTAAAGGCTTGCCACACTCATGGCAGAACTTCTGCTTTTCAGTCATGCGTTCCGCTTGACAGTTATGACAAGGTGGGAGATTGAGGTTTAGCATAGATAATTTGTCTTTAGCTATGATTGCCTCAAACGACGGCCTCGACGGATGCTTTGCGGATTTTCTTTTCAGTATCTCTAGCAGTTCAGACGATTTAAACCCTCTGCTTTTAGTGAGCACTCTGCCTTCAAGTAAAAGAACAATGTGTGGGATGAAACGCCTTAATTTTCTTCCCGGACCATGTGAAATATCGTCAGTTTCGTAGAGCAAACCAGCTTCGATTAAAAACCTAATCATCCTCTCCGCTTTCGGTGGGATACCGGTTACGCCGACGGCGATAACCTTTTCGAAAGTGTTTTCATCCCTATCGATTCGCTCATGATTGAATTTCTTTAAATTGGCAACCGTGTTATTTAAAAACTCACTCCCCAGTCCGATCATGCCCTGATATTGTTTGAGCTTATCGCCAATAGACAAATACTCTGCCAACATGTATTTTTTTCTGTCAGAAATTACTTTATTAAACTTCGACTGCGTACTAGTTGTTTTTAATTGTTGATACTCCCTCACCATCATAATATAGGCTCTTGGAATGCCAAATGCCGCATACTTAAATAGCGTAAGGATTTCTTGAGGAATAGTTATATCGGATTCAAATCTGTTTTCAGTTAACGAACTCATGAACTCAATATATTTGGGATTCTCAACATTGAGCCAAACGTGAATAGGCTCAGCGTCATGACCTAGGTGAAAGCGTGGGCCGTACTGAGTCGTTCCCGGATAAACAGAAGCCTTCGGCGAAATATGGGCTGTTTTTAAACTTCTGAAAATTTCAAAAAACTCAACCATGTATTCCGGCGTCAGCGTAAGTGCCGCATCATCTAGCAATAAAACTGCACGCTTTCTTCCGGCTACTTGAATTGCATCTTCTATATAGCCTTGAGTTTTTTCTACTGATATGATTTGTACAATAGCGTCATGAGTTGAGTTATATTGCTGTTTTTCAACCGCCTCGATAAAATCCTGAAGGTTTTTAGGTTCTAGTTCGGCCTGCTCTGGAGTTATGTTATAGGTTTTTAGACAATCCAGAAGGATTTTGCTAAGCACCCAAGCGTGAAATACCCCAATCGCGTTGGATGTTTCATTAAGATAAGTTTCTAAGCGAAGGTAATGATTGAAAGAGACATATATGGGCAAAGGCTTAGCCTTGTCTTCTTTGCAACTAATGTAGGCAAGTCTCATGTGGTGAGTTTTACCTGTGCCCCGTGGGCCAATAAGCAGCTTCGCACCTACTTGGAATAATTTTTTTTGTATTTCATCAAAATACTGCCCCTTGGCTGTCTTGTCCTTAATATAGCTATCAGGGAGATAGTCTGCTCTTTCTTCGAACTCATGAGACTCAAGCTCTTTAAAGTCCAACTCTTCTTGCGTACTTTTCATTACCTGTTTCCTTTACAGGGCCGCTATTTTTTGGTATTTTGTAGCGTCAATTTATGAGGTTTTTTTGGTGTCATTGGAGCAATATTACACTGAAGAGGGGATTGGGGAAAGATTGGCCTCAATGTTACCTGCTATGACGCCACGGCAATGTATAGAGCTTAGTGCAGGCGAAGGGGCTCTTTTGCTTCCTATAATCCGGAAGTGGCCAAAAATAAAAATAACCACATGCGAACTTGATCCGCTAAACGTGTCGAAATTGAAATCAAGCTTTAAAGGAAAGCATTATAATATTGATGTCCTTTCCGAGTCCTTCGAAAGTATATTTCTGGGCAAGCTTTCTAGTTTCGATTTTGCTGTTAGCAATCCTCCTTTTTCATGGAGGAAAGTTTCTGATTATGATATTTCCATCCTAGAAGCGTTTGGGCTGCGTGATGTGTTCAGCGGTTTACGCATCAGAAGCGAAGTACTCTTCGTTTTGCAGTATCTGAGATTGATGGCTGACTCAGCCTGTGTGGCTTTCATTCTTCCAGAGTTGATTGTTTGTTCGGCTGCTTTTATAAAATTTCGTTCTAGATTATTAAAGTTTTGTAGTGTGGTTGCTGTAGCCGAAATTGGCAGCGGTGCCTTCAAAGGAACCGAGGCTAAAACTTACATAGTTATACTGAAGAAGGGTGAGTCAGATGAAAGCTTCACTTTTATAGATACTTCTGGAGCATCGGTAGCAAAACAGCAGTCCGACTTTAACCTTGGTTTGAAAGAGTTAAATGCTGGATGCCAACCCTATTCGGACTCAGATGGCTTCTCGATAAAAAGAGGACAACTTTCGGGCAAGGAATGTAGATCACTAGGTTTGCCTTTCTATCATACAAGCGGCTTTTCTAACAGTGCGATTGGCGTTGCCCCTATTCCTTTAAAGCCGACTATGATTATAGGCAAGAAACTCTTAATAGCGACCAAGGGTGATATTTTAATTAGCCGCGTAGGTAGTAGGGTTGTTGGGCGAGCCGTTACTGTCGAAGAGGGTGAGTACTTAGTATCTGATTGTGTTTTTAGAGTGCGTCTACCGCCGTCTATTAGCTCCAACGTTTTTTTGAAATATTGGATTGAGAGCTGTTTGCCTAGGGTTGTGTCGCAGGCCAGAGGAACTTGTGCTAAGTATATTACTGTTCAAGACTTAACCGTATATCTGAGAGAGTTTTTGCGAATTTCTGACGAAAATTTTGCATCAGCTATCCGATAATATTTTTATTCTTTTTTTCACAATACTGTTAACTCTCTTCATTGGAGTTTCAGTCGTCTAACATTTGATAACTACGGTTGCGAGCGTTTGCTCCCTAATCGGGAGCACGCTATCAACACATAGATAATAATATTCAATCACACTGTAACGCCAAGAGACTCCATTGCACACCAATTGGTATTCTCAATTCTTTGCAGTATAGTCATATGGTCAGGTTCTGAAGCGTATATTTTTTTTGCCGAATTCAGTTCGTAAAGAATTATGTCTGTGAGTCTATCCGCGTAGTCATGATCATTTAACTTCGCCATCTCGTCGTGACTTGAAAACAACTCTACTAACGCTATATAGCTTTCTTCTAGCAGCCTCTCCGTTACGACGAAATGAATTTGACTATCCTCATATAATTGATGAAGAAACGGAAGAGCTTCAATTGTATACCTAATTTCAATACCACCTTTTGCTCTATGGTAGTTGGTAATTGTGTCATACAGGGCATCACGTATAAGTGAGCTTTGTCCTTTGTGATGAATTTGTGGTAGTGCTTCATTTCCAGTGTAGAAAAGTATTGAATTAAGTACGTTTTCTATACGAATGAGTGTTTTCTCAATCGTGTAAATATTTAAACCTGCGTTCACACCAACGAAATAGATATCGCCTTCCCGATGTTGTCCAGAATAGCTTATACCGAGACACCCTTGTATATGCACAATTTTTTGAATCAAGGTTAAGTGCTTCTCCTTGTCGCTATAATTCTCCAACAGTAATCCGATTGATCGGTAAATTGCTACGCAGTCAGTCAGATCGTAAGCTTTTGCATCTTTGGGATCGAGGAGATCAACCCGGTACTCACAATGGCTTGGGCTATTTTTGGGGAACACTGCGTTATAGACACGCTCAGGATTAGGGAATCCAATCTCCCCTCGAAAATATGTTGCTTGCTCGTTTAGCCGTTCTATAAATAGTTTTCGGTGATTCAAATATTGCTCAAAAGCCAAAGCTTTCAGTTGTTTTTCTACGACCTCATCGTGTTTTTTCTCTTTAAGCAGGTTTTGCAAGTCGGTTTTTTCCTGTTTTTCGTCGTTCTTCACTTGTTGAAGATAAAGGAAAAGTAGAGTCCCGATAGTCGCGAACGAACTGAGTAACGTGAATGCCCCCGCCATCACGGATCCGAAGCTTCCCCAGTCTGTTGCTTGTCTTGATACTGGTCCAAGGTAATACCCATAAGCCCAGAGGACACCAATGGCAACCAGAACGCCGGTCCCTACCGCAATACCGATTCCCGCCAAAATCCAATTTGCTTTCATGACGACTCCTTTGGTGTTCCTCATTGTCGTTTAACGCAATGGGAACGCCAAGGGCGTGACTGATGGGGACGCATGCCTGCAAAGCCTCTCCACCACCAAGAAGCTCGCTACCTGACGGCAATTTTCTACGATTCCTTAGAAACGTTCCCTACCGCTAACGCTGGCATCACGATCTCTGGGCTTTTCAGAACAAGGCCTAAAACTACGATTTACTCATATAAATCAATTAGATAGCAACTTTACAGTTTGGTTGCTGAATTGCCCGTAGTGGGCTGCCGATCCTGGAACAAATCGCGCAAAAGCTCGGCCTGCCGCAGCTGGAGGAACAACGCTGGGCGCGCCATCCGCTGGTGTATTTGATGGAGGCTGCAGATGACATCTGCTACGCCTTGATCGACCTGGAGGACGGCCTGGAAATGGAGTTGCTGCAATACGCCGAGGTCGAAGCACTGCTGCTCAACCTGGTGGGCGATGACTTGCCGCAAACCTATCGACAGCTGGGCCCCGGCGACTCGCGTCGACGCAAACTGGCGATCCTGCGCGGCAAGGCCATCGAACACCTGACCAACGCTGCGGCACAGGCCTTCGTAGAACAGCAGGACGCCTTGCTCGCCGGCACCCTGCCCGGTGACTTGGTGGAACATATGCACGGCCCGGCCCAACGCTGCGTGCTGGATGCCAAGGACATGGCACGCAAGAAAATCTTCCAGGATAAGCGCAAGACCCTGCATGAAATCGGCGCCTACACCACCCTGGAAATCCTCCTGAACGCCTTTTGCGGTGCCGCGCTGGAACAGCATGGCGGCCGTACGCCGTCGTTCAAGAACCGGCGCATTCTCGACTTGCTCGGCAACAGCGCGCCAAACCCGGCCTGGCCGTTGCACGCTTCGTTCCTGCGCATGATCGATTTCATCGCCGGCATGACCGACAGCTACGCCACCGAAATGGCACGGGAGATGACTGGGCGCTCCAGCCCGCAATAACGTCGACAATCAAGCAGCCTGTTCCCTGAAAAGAATCGCCCTACGACGGGAACAGAGCGGCCTGATCGAATTCGCACAACCACTCAAAGAATAATCACGCGCGCTTCCGGCCGACCTTGAGAGCAATTCCTACGCTCCGCCCCATCGACGCTTGACTCAGTGTGTGCCCTTTTATGCCCCAACATTGCCTGCGTATTCTGCTGGTGGAGGATCATCCCTTCCAGCTCCTGGCAACCCAGTGCCTGCTCAAGAGCTTCGGCTTCGAGCAACTGACGCTGGCGGAAAATGCCGAACATGCGATTCGCCAGATGATCCGGTCCCGGACACCTTTCGACCTCATGCTCTGCGACCAGTGCCTGCCGGACCTGCCTGGGCTGGAACTGGTCGACATAGCCAGCCGTCGGGGCTTCATCAGCGCAGCCATCCTGCTCAGTGGCCTGTCCATGCTTGAACTGTCGAAGCTCTATGCCCAGGCACGGCAACGCGGCCTACCCTTGCTGGGCTACTTATCCAAGCCCTTGAATCGAGATGAACTTAGCGCACTGATAAATTCAACTTCTGACATACAGCCGTAAGACTTTAAACATTAACCCATACGAAAAGCACAGTACAAAGCCAATCTCGGAGCGTTATCCACGCCATTGCCGCCATACAACGATCGACACACGGACACACCCAAGCATTAAGTCCTGACAATTCGTAAGCAACTGCCTTTTTTGCTGTAGGAGTTTTCCTGTTTTGTATCCAGCACCACTGAGGCTCATGCTCACAACACACCATCTGAGCTAATGTGCCCGCTTTATTTGCACTTGCATGGAATGGGATTATGAACTCAGTTTTCATTATCGATGACCACCCTGTTATAAGGCTGGCGATTCGAATGCTGCTGGAACACGAAGGCTATAAAGTCGTCGGTGAAACAGATAACGGTTGTGATGCGATACAGATGGTCCGCGAATGCCTACCGGACCTGATCATTCTTGACATCAGTATTCCAAAACTTGATGGGCTCGAAGTGCTGTGCCGGTTCAACGCCATGAACACCCAGATGAAAACCCTCGTCCTGACCGCCCAGAGCCCCACGCTGTTCGCCACGCGCTGCATGCGTTCGGGTGCCGATGGCTACGTGTGCAAGGAGGGCGACCTGAGTGAACTGCTGAGTGCCATCCGCGCCGTATTGTCAGGCTACAACTACTTCCCTAGCCAGGCATTGAATGCCAGCGGCGTGGACACCAACTCCCAGGAACTTGAACTGTTCAAGTCAGTTAACGACAGGGAGTTAATGGTGTTGCAACTTTTTGCACAAGGCCGCACCAACAAAGAAATCGCCAAAGGGATGTTTTTAAGTAACAAAACAGTCAGCACCTACAAAAAGAGGCTCATGCAAAAACTGAAAGCCAAATCCTTGGTAGAACTTATCGAGTTGGCAAAACGAAACGCGCTAGTGTGAGAAAGCGGATGCCCAGGCGTATAAAGGATTATCTGATTGTATTGGGTGCAGGCCTGTGCTTGAGCACGGCCGTGTTTGCGGCTCAAACCGAACCGCAATATTTCACCCTGTTGAGCCGTGCGGGGTCCCTTCAACTGGATACTCAGCTGGACAAAGCCCAGCGCCAGTGGCTACAGAACAAACGCGAATTGGTGCTGGGCACCGCGCAACCGGACTACCCGCCCTTTGACCTTACGTCCAGCGGGCAAGACTACGAAGGGCTAACTGCCGACTATGCCGGGATTCTCGCCAAGGCACTGGCGATGCCGGTCAAGGTGTTGCGCTATCCCACCCGAGAGGCCGCCATTCAAGCACTCGATACAGGTGAAATCGACCTGCTCGGTTCCTCCAACGGCTTTGAGGCTGCAAACCCCCGGCTCACGCTTTCCACGCCGTATGCCGTAGACCAACCGGTATTGGTGACCCGTGAGCGCGAGACCCGCAGCCTCAGCGAGGGCCTGGCGGGGCTGCGCTTGAGCCTGGTTTATCACTACCTGCCACTGGACGAAGTGCAAAAGCTGTACCCCAAAGCAGTCATCCGTGCCTATCCCTCGTATCAGAATGCCTTGAACGCGGTGGCATTCGATCAGGCAGACGTGTTTCTCGGCGACACCATTTCTACCCACTACATGATCAACAAGGGCTACCTGAAGAATATCCGCATGGCCAACTTCGGCAAACACGAGGCCTACGGATTCAGCTTTGCCCTGCGCCAGGACCAGCAGATGCTCCTGGGTATCGTCAATTCGGTGCTCGCGACGGTACCCAGCAACGAACGGGACAGCATTGCCAAACGCTGGAGTGCAGGCAGCGACATCCTGCTGACCGACCAGAAGCTGCAACTGAACGACCGCGAGGAGCGCTGGCTGAGGGAACACCCGGTGGTCAAGGTGGTTGTAAACGAAACCTTCGCGCCGATGACGTTCTTTGACGCCGACGGCAATTTCCGTGGCATTGCTGCCGACCTGCTGGAGCTGATTCGCCTGCGTACCGGGATGCGTTTCGAGATCGTCCGCGTGCGGGGTATCAGCGCGATGATCGAACAGTTGGAGACTGGCAAGTCCGACATGATCAGCGCCATCGCGCCAAGCCCCGAGCGGGAAGCCCAGCTCAACTTCAGCCGGCCCTACCTGGAAAACTCCTATGTGATGTTGACGCGCAAAGAAGATCAGGCACCAGCCAGCCTGGAGGCAATGGACGGAAAACGCCTGGCATTGACCCAAGGCAGCCCGATTTCAAAGTTCCTGCGTGAAAACTTCCCGAGGATTCAACTGGTAGAGACGATCGACACGTTCAAATCCGCCGAACTACTGGTCCAGGGCCATGTGGATGGCGCGGTGAACACCTTGGTGGTTGCCAACTATTTCCTGTCCTCGCCGATGTTCCAGGACAGGATTCAGACCAGCTTCAGCATTGGCACGACGCCAGCCGCCTTTGCCCTGGCGACGTCACGCTCAGCGACCGAACTGAGTTCAATCCTGGACAAGGCCTTGCTGAGCATCGACCCGGATGAACTGGGGGTCATCAACAGTCGGTGGCGAGGCTACACCGCCGCCTCCGACAGTTACTGGCGCAACTACCACGACCTGATTGCCCAGATCATCCTCGGTACTGGGCTGTTACTGTTGATATCCCTGGCGTGGAACGCCTACATGCGCCGGCAGATCAAGCATCGCAAGATGGCCGAGCGCGCACTCAACGATCAGTTCGAGTTCATGCGGGCGCTGGTCAACGAAACCCCACACCCCATTTACGTGCGTGACCGCAAGGGGTTACTGCAAACCTGTAACGACAGCTATCTGCAAGTATTTGACGTCAAGCGCGAGGACGTGATCGGCAAAAGTGTCATGCAGATCAGCACGGCCCTCGACACTGAAGCCGCTCATTACCACGCCGACTACCAACGCGTCGTGGCGCAAGGCAATCCGCAAATTCTCGATCGTCCCCTGCATATCCGTGGCAAAAAACACACGATCTACCATTGGATCCTGCCTTACCGCGATTCCACTGGAGAGGTCCAAGGCATCATCGGTGGCTGGATCGACATCAGCGAACGGCGCCAGCTGTTCGATGAACTGCGCACCGCCAAGGAGCGTGCCGACGAGGCCAACCGTGCCAAAAGCACCTTTCTGGCAACCATGAGCCACGAAATCCGCACCCCGATGAACGCGGTGATCGGCATGCTGGAGCTGACGCTCAAGCGGGCTGACCAGGGCCATTTGGACCGCCCGGCGATTGAGGTGGCCTACAACTCGGCGAAGGACCTGCTGGAGTTGATCGGCGACATCCTCGACATCGCGCGCATCGAATCCGGTCGCCTGAGCCTGGCCCCCGAGCGCGTCAACCTGAAAGAGGTGATCGAGTCAGTGGTGCGCGTGTTCGACGGCCTGGCACGTCAGAAAACCCTCAGTTTGCTGCTTGAGTACACGCCTGATCTGGATGACAACGACGTACTGATCGATCCGTTGCGCTTCAAGCAGGTGCTGTCCAACCTGGTCAGTAATGCCATCAAGTTCACTGAGCGCGGCCAGGTGAAGATCCGCGTCGAGGTACTTGCCACCAACCTGCCACAGCAGGTCGAGATGAAACTGGTCGTGGAAGACACCGGCATTGGTATCAGCCGGGATGATCAACTACGCCTGTTCGAACCCTTCGCCCAGGCAGATAACTCAGGGCACCTGGCCCGCACTGGCGCGGGCCTGGGACTGGTCATCTGCCGCAGCCTGTGCGCGATGATGGGCGGGCAATTGAGCCTGAGCAGCGTACCCATGGTGGGCACCCAGGTGCATATCAACTTGAAAATGCCGCGCCTGCCACCGCTCAAGGAAGTGGATCAACTCAAGCCGGCGACACCCGCGTCTGCCTCGGTGCTTAACGTACTGGTGGTGGACGACCATCCCGCCAATCGCTTGCTGATGTGCCAGCAACTGGGCTACCTGGGGCACCAGTTCACGGCCGCCCAGCACGGTGCCGCGGGGTTCCAGGCCTGGCGCCAGGAACACTTCGACCTGGTGATCGCCGACTGCAACATGCCCATCATGAACGGCTACGAATTGAGCCGGTCTATCCGCGAGTACGAGCTGCGCGAGCAGCGACCGCCGTGCATTGTGCTGGGCTTTACCGCCAACGCCCAACCCGAAGAGAAACAGCGCTGCGCCGAAGCGGGCATGGATGACTGTCTGTTCAAACCCATCAGCCTCACGGCGTTGGAACGGCAACTCACACAAATCAGGCCGCAACCCTGCAACGTAAAACTGGACCTTGGTAGCCTGGACGCGCTGACGGGAGGTGACCCGCAACTCAGCCAGCGCCTGCTGGAGGAGCTGCTCAGCAGTAGTCGCCATGATCGGGAGGAACTGGTGGCGTTGTCGGTACGTCAGGCCCCGGCACAGGACATTATCGAGCAGGCCCACAAGATCAAAGGTGCCGCGCGTATCGTGCAGGCTCGCGATTTGGCCGGGCAATGTGAGGCGTTGGAGCAAGCCTGCGCCCGAGGGGAGCAGCAGCCGGCGATCGAAACAGGGGTCAAGGCCCTGGAAAAATGCATGCTTGAACTGGAGAGAATGCTGCAAACACAACTCAACGAGCTCAATCGTGCCTGACAGCCTTCCTCAGGGAGCGACATTGCTCGCTCCCTGAGGGATCGGATCAGCAGTCGGTCAAACGCAGGAAAATCGCCGCCAACTGCTCGATGCCCGCCTGATCTTGCGCGGTGAAGCGCGCCAGCGAAGGGCTGTCGAGATCGAGGACACCAACCAGCCGGCCATCCTTGACCAACGGGACCACCAGCTCGCTGTTGGAGGCGCTGTCACAGGCGATATGCCCTGGGAATGCATGCACGTCTTCCACCCGCTGGGTTTGCCGCGAGGCCGCCGCCGCACCGCACACGCCACGGCCAAACGGGATACGCACACAGGCGATCTGACCCTGGAACGGCCCGAGCACCAGTTCTTCATTGCGGTTGAGATAGAAGCCGGCCCAGTTCAGGTCGTCCAGCTGGTTGAACAGGAACGCGGAAAACTGCGCACTGTTGGCGATGAAGTCACGCTCGTCGGCGAGCAGCGATTGCAGTTGCGCACACAGCATGGCATAGCCATCAAGGCCGGTGCCGGCTTGTTGTAGATCGATCACGGTTGACGCTCCAGCAGTTTGAGGCCCACCCAGTAACGGGCGAATTGATACGCGCAACGGCCGTTGCGATTGCCGCGCCCGGTTGCCCAGCGCACAGCAAGGATGTCGAGGTTTTCATCGCGCTGCCACTGCAAGCCAGCCTTGCTCGCCAGCTCGCCGATCCAGTGCTCCACCACATCCAGGAAGTGTTCCTGGGTGAACGGGTAGAACGACAGCCACAGGCCAAAACGGTCAGACAAGGCAATCTTGTCTTCCACGGCTTCGCTTGGGTGCAGCTCACCGTCTACGCGCTTCCAGTTGTCGTTGTCGCTCTGGTTTTCCGGCACCAGGTGACGACGGTTCGATGTGGCGTACAGCAGCACGTTTTCCGGCGCCTGTTCGAGGGATCCATCGAGCACGCTCTTGAGCACGCGGTAGTCGCCCTCGCCCGCTTCGAACGACAGGTCATCACAAAACAGGATGAAGCGTTGCGGCAGCTTGAGCAGTTGCTCGACCACGCGTGGCAGGTCGGCCAGGTGGTCGCGTTCGATCTCGATCAAGCGCAGGCCGGCCTGCGCGTGCTGGGCCAGCAAGGCGCGCACCATGGACGACTTGCCGGTGCCACGTGAACCCCACAACAACGCATGGTTGGCGGGCAGGCCGTCGAGGAACTGCTGGGTATTGCGCGCCAGGGTTTCACGCTGCTTGTCGACGCCGATCAGGTCGGACAGGCGCATATCCAGACTCACGTCCAGTGGCAGCAAGAAACCGCTGCGGCCTTCACGCTGCCAACGGGCGGCCAGGCACTGGTTCCAATCGATGGCTTGGCGCGGCGCGGGTAACAAGGGTTCCAGGCGGGCGAGCACGGCATCGGCCCGCTCAAGAAAGGCATTCAATCGAGAATCCACGATTATTCCTCTGGCAAGTTCTTGCAAAAGATGGCGTATTGGCAGCCCCGCGGCAGAACACACGAGGCTGCGTAAAAACCGATTAATGCCGGGCAAGCCAGAGCCGGTGGATGTTCAGCTATGCTTGCCGGGCGAAGGGAAACGTGAAGTGGTTCAACACCCGATGGATATCAAGTTCGCCCACCGCTTGTCTTATAAACAAGCCAGATTGACTGTGCTGGTCGGTTTCGTCTTGGGAACCTTGCTCAGTCTGATCCAAATCGGCATTGATTATGCCAGCGAAGACGCATCCATCAACCGTGAAATACGCTCGCTGCTCGAAATCAGCCACAACCCCGCGTCACGTATCGCCTACAACATCGACGCCGAACTGGCGCAAGAGCTGACCCTGGGCCTGCTGCATTCTCCAGCGATAATCCGCGCCCGGTTGGTCGATAACAACGGCGTGGTGCTCGCTGACGTCAACCGACCCCGCGCGCAAAGCTCCTACCGGCCCATCAGCGACTTTCTGTTTGGTGCCAACCGCGAGTTTGAAGACCGATTGTTTCTGACACACATGCCCAACGAATCCCTCGGCGAGCTGCACCTGGATGTCGACACCTACGCGTTTGGCAGCCGCTTCCTGCGCCGCGCCGAGATCACTCTGCTCAATGGCTTTGCCCGTAGCCTGCTACTGACCGGGATCCTGCTTGGCCTGTTCTATGTGATGTTGACCCAACCCCTGGTGCGCATCATTCGAGCACTGAGCACCAGCAAACAAACGCGCCTGGATTGCCCGCCCGGTCACGAAAACGACGAGATCGGCGTGTTGGTGAACGTGGCCAACCAGCAATTCGAAAACATGGAGACCGAGATCCAGCAGCGCCGCCACGCCGAAGACCGCCTCACCGAATACCTGGGGCAACTGGAACATATCGTCTCGGCCCGCACCCTGGAGCTCAAGACCAGCAACCAGCGGCTGAGCCAGTCCAATGACGAGCTGGAAGCCGCCAAGGTCAACGCGATTGGCATGGCGCAGGCAAGAGCGGCGTTCCTGGCCAACATGAGCCATGAGATCCGCACGCCGCTCAACGGTCTGCTGGGGATGATCGCCCTGTCCCTGGACAGCCCGCTGAACGCAGAGCAGCGCCAACAACTGTCCATCGCCCATGATTCGGGCAAGGTGCTGGTGGAATTGCTCAACGATATTCTCGACCTGTCCAAATTCGATGCCGGTCAGCTTGAACTGGAGTCGATTCCCTTCGACCTCGGCTCATTGGTGGAAGACACCGCGAACCTGCTGTCGCAGAACGCCGCGTCGAGCGTCGAGCTGACCTGCCTGATCGATCCGCTGTTTCCGGCCCAGGTCATCGGCGACCCGACGCGGGTGCGGCAGATTGTCAGCAACTTGCTCTCCAACGCGCTGAAATTCACACGCTTCGGCCGCGTAGACCTGCGCCTCAGTGCCCACAACGGCCAGGTGAGGATTGAGGTGTGTGACACCGGGATCGGCATTGCGCCGGAAGCACAGTTGAAAATATTCCAGCCGTTTACCCAGGCGGGCGCAGGTATCACCCGGCAGTTCGGCGGCACCGGGCTAGGCCTGGCCTTGACCCACAACCTGTGCGAAGCGATGCGCGGCCGTTTGAGCATCAGTTCCGAAGTGGGCTTCGGCAGCCAGTTCTGCGCCGAGCTGCCACTGCCCACCCACTTGCCCGCCGCCCGCCAGGCACCACTGCAGGGTGAGGTGATCGTCATTACCAGTACCGGCAGCGGCCTGGCGGAACTACTCACCAGCCTGCTGCCCCACTGGGGGCTCACGCCCCATTGCTATCCCCGTGACGCGGATATGAGCGGGCAAAAACCCGACCTGTTGATCACCGATTGCCCCGAATGCCTGTTCCGCCTGCGCCCGACCCTCAGCGCGCCGATCCTGCTGGTCACCGCCTATGGCAGCTTCATGCCCAGCGAAGAAGTCGCAGCGCTGGCGCCGTTGCAGCAACAGGCGCGCCCTTTGAGCCGCAATGCGCTGTACCAGATCCTGCAACGCAACCTGCGCAGCGACGCGCAACCGTTCCTCGACCCGATCCAGATGGACGCCCCACCCCTCACGCACCGCGCGCGCATCCTGTTGGTGGAGGACAACCCGGTCAATCAACTGGTGGCCAAGGGCATGCTCGGCAAGCTGGGCTGCGAAGTGATCGTCGCCGCCCATGGCGGTGAAGCGCTCAAGTGCCTGGAGGAACAGCACTTTGACTTGGTCTTGATGGACTGCAACATGCCGGTCATGGATGGCTACGAGGCCAGCCGGCAGATTCGTCGCAGCGGGCGCTGGCCGGACCTGCCCATCGTGGCCTTGACCGCCAACGCCCTGGCCGAAGAGCGCGAGCGCTGCCGGGCGGCCGGGATGAATGACTACCTGGCCAAGCCGTTCCGCCGTGAAGAGCTCAAGGGCCTGCTGGATCTATGGGTGCCGCGCTCGACAAGCCTCTGATTTGCGCGAGTAACTGATCAAGACCGTCGCGCAGGGCGTCGGCCTGGTTCAGGTCGACACCGCTGTCGCACAGCAGGCGGGTTTTCAGGGCATGGGCTTGATCGCGCAACTGCACACCCACCTCGCTCAGGCTCAAATGCACTTCGCGCTCGTCCCGCGCACTGCGCTGGCGCCGCACCAGCCCAAGCTGCTCCAGGCGCTTGAGCAGCGGCGTGAGCGTTCCCGAGTCCAGCATCAGCCGCTCCCCCAGCGCCCTGACCGTGGGCTGGACCGGGGACGCGCCGTGCCATTCCCATAGCACCAGCATGGCCAGGTATTGCGGATAGGTCAGGCCGAGCCGGTCCAGCATGGGTTTGTAGGCGCGGGTCACCGCGCGTGACGCGGCATAGAGTTTGAAACACAACTGATCGTCGAGGGCCAGGGACACGTTGGGCTGGTCGGTCATTTGAGCAGGGCTTCAATCTCTTGGGTCAGGTCTTGCGGCTTGGTGGTCGGGGCGAAACGCTTGACGACCTGGCCGTCGCGACCGATGAGGAACTTGGTGAAGTTCCACTTGATGCCTTTGGAGCCCAGCAAGCCCGGTGCCTGTTGTTTCAACTGCACGAACAACGGGTGGGCATCGCGGCCATTGACATCGATCTTCTTGAACAGCGGGAAACTGACACCGAAGTTCAACTCGCAAAACTCGGTGATCGCGCCTTCGTTACCGGGCTCCTGCTTGCCGAACTGGTTGCAGGGAAAGCCCAGCACCACCAGGCCCTGGTCCTTGTAGTCCTGCCAGAGTTGCTCCAGACCCTTGTACTGCGGGGTGAAGCCACATTTGCTGGCGGTGTTGACCACCAGGATGGCCTTGCCGGCAAAATCGGCCAAGGTCTTTTGCTCACCCTTGATGGTGGTGCAGGGGATGCTCAGCAGGTTGTTGCTCATGGCAGTGCCTCGGTGAAAAAAGGGGGAGAAACTGAAAGATAGCCAACAATTAAATTGTGTGCAATTTAATTGATTGGAACGGAGCCCGTTGTGGGAGGGGGCAAGCCCTCCCCTCCCCCCAGTTCTAGCGCGGCACGAAGTCCAGGCACACCGAGTTGATGCAGTAGCGCAGGCCCGTCGGCGGCGGGCCGTCCGGGAACACATGGCCCAGGTGCGCATCGCACTTGGCACAAGTGACTTCGGTGCGGATCATGCCGTGGCTGACGTCACGGATCTCGATCATCGCGCTCTCGGCAATCGGCTCGTAGAAGCTCGGCCAACCGCAGCCGGCATCGAATTTGGTACGCGAATCGAACAACGGCTCGTTGCAACAAATGCAGTGGTACACACCGTCGGTGGTGGTGGCGTTGTACTTACCGGAAAACGGGCGCTCGGTACCTTTGAGGCGGCACACCTGGTACTGCGCCGGGTCGAGCATGTCCTGCCATTCCTGAAGGGTTTTCTGCAACTTTTCCATCGGTACACCTCGGCAACTGAAAAACCCTGATCTGTGTCTTTTCCGTAGATCAGGTGGCACGTATGATTGCGCCTCTTCAAAACGCCAGTCTGGCACCCGCGCTACCGGCATTCAAACGTATTTATGGGTGCCGGCCCCGCAGGATTCACAGTACGGTAGTGCCCCTACCTTCTGGATCGTTCATTTTCAGGATCACATCGCCATGCAGGTCAGCAAATCGAACAAGCTCGCCAACGTCTGCTATGACATTCGCGGCCCAGTGCTCAAGCACGCCAAACGCCTGGAAGAGGAAGGCCATCGCATCCTCAAGCTGAACATTGGCAACCCGGCGCCCTTTGGTTTCGAAGCGCCGGACGAAATCCTCCAGGACGTGATCCGTAACCTGCCAACCGCCCAAGGCTACAGCGACTCAAAAGGTCTGTTCAGCGCGCGCAAGGCGGTGATGCAGTACTACCAGCAAAAGCAGGTAGAAGGCGTTGGCATCGAAGACATCTACCTGGGCAATGGCGTGTCCGAGCTGATCGTGATGTCCATGCAGGCCCTGCTCAACAACGGCGACGAAGTGCTGGTCCCGGCGCCGGACTACCCGCTGTGGACTGCCGCCGTGACCCTGGCCGGTGGCCACCCGGTGCACTACCTGTGTGACGAAGGCGCCGACTGGTTCCCGGACCTGGCCGACATCAAGGCCAAGATCACCCCGAACACCAAGGCCCTGGTGATCATCAACCCGAACAACCCGACCGGCGCCGTGTACTCCAAGGAAGTGCTGCTGGGCATGCTGGAGTTGGCACGCCAGCACAACCTCGTGGTGTTCTCCGACGAGATCTACGACAAGATCCTCTACGACGACGCCGTGCACGTGTGCACCGCCTCGCTGGCGCCGGATCTGCTGTGCCTGACCTTCAACGGCCTGTCCAAGTCATACCGCGTGGCGGGTTTCCGCTCCGGCTGGATCGCCATTTCGGGGCCCAAGCACAATGCCCAGAGCTACATCGAAGGCATCGACATGCTGGCCAATATGCGCCTGTGCGCCAACGTGCCGAGCCAGCACGCCATCCAGACAGCCCTTGGCGGATACCAGAGCATCAACGATCTGGTCCTGCCCCAGGGCCGCCTGCTGGAGCAGCGCAACCGTACCTGGGAGCTGCTCAACGCGATCCCCGGCGTGAGCTGCGTGAAACCCATGGGCGCGCTGTACGCGTTCCCACGGATCGACCCGAAAGTCTGCCCGATCTTCAACGACGAGAAGTTCGTGCTCGACCTGCTGCTGTCGGAAAAGCTGCTGGTGGTCCAGGGAACGGCATTCAACTGGCCGTGGCCGGATCACTTCCGCGTGGTGACCTTGCCGCGCGTGGACGACCTGGACATGGCCATTGGTCGCATCGGCAACTTCCTGAAGTCCTATCGCCAGTAACGACAATGGCGCTGTGCGACCGACAATCGGTCGTACAGCGAGTATCTGGCAACACTTCTCTACCCTTTGCGCCACTTCCCCCGTCACTGCCTGCCAAGGACCGGTAAGCCCCCTATAATTACGGGACGCAAAGGCATGGGTGCGACGATCACGAGCGGTTTTGCGGGTCGGAAAATCCCTTCAAGGCTCTACGTTCAAGCTGTAGGACACAGTTTGAAATAGTCGCTCGGTTGAATAGCCCCATGCCGCACCTTATATACCCCGCAGTACGCGACATATTAAGCATGAGGAGAACTCTACAACCATGATGCGCATCCTGCTGTTCTTGGCCACTAACCTGGCGGTCGTGCTGATTGCCAGCATCACCCTGAGCCTTTTTGGCTTCAACGGGTTCATGGCGGCCAACGGGGTTGACCTGAACCTCAATCAGCTGCTGGTTTTCTGTGCGGTCTTTGGTTTTGCCGGTTCGCTGTTCTCGCTGTTCATCTCCAAGTGGATGGCGAAAATGAGCACCAGCACCCAAGTCATCACCCAGCCACGCACCCGGCATGAGCAATGGTTGCTGCAGACCGTCGAGCAATTGTCCCGCGAGGCCGGCATCAAGATGCCTGAGGTCGGGATCTTCCCGGCTTATGAAGCCAACGCCTTTGCCACTGGCTGGAACAAGAACGACGCGCTCGTTGCAGTGAGCCAGGGCATGCTGGAACGCTTCTCGTATGACGAAGTGAAGGCGGTACTGGCTCACGAGATCGGCCACGTGGCCAACGGTGACATGGTCACCCTGGCGCTGGTGCAAGGCGTGGTGAACACCTTCGTGATGTTCTTCGCACGGATCATCGGCAACTTTGTCGACAAGGTGATCTTCAAGAACGAAGAAGGCCGCGGCATTGCCTACTACGTGGCGACCATCTTCGCCGAGTTGGTACTGGGCTTCCTGGCCAGTGCGATCACCATGTGGTTCTCGCGCAAACGGGAATTCCGCGCAGACGAAGCCGGTGCCCGCCTGGCCGGTACCGGGGCGATGATCGCAGCGCTGCAACACCTGCGCTCCGAACAAGGCCTGCCGGTGCACATGCCGGACAGCCTGACCGCCTTCGGCATCAACGGTGGCATCAAGCAGGGCTTTGCCCGCCTGTTCATGAGCCACCCGCCGCTGGAAGAGCGGATCGACGCACTGCGTCGTCGGGGCTGATAGGCCACGGGTGATACAAAAAGGGGCGATCTGATCGCCCCTTTTTTGTGGCTGCTTATATCGTCATCGCGGGCAAGCCCGGCTCCCACATTCGAGCTGCATTCCCCTGTTGAAATGCCCCCCCCCTGTGGGAGCGGGCTTGCCCGCGATGGCGCCAGCAAACTCAGCGCTTGACCAACTGATACACCCGTTCCTCAAGCCGCGTAACGCCATCCTGCACAAACTTCCAGCTCTCACCCAGGATGTCCTGCTCTTGCAGCACCTGCAGCGTCCAGTGCTCGCCTAGCAGCAGCTGCACCTCGTCGTCCGTCACCGCGAACGGAGGACCCGCCTTCTGTACTTGCTCGTAGTCCAGGGTAATCAACAAACCCTGGCAGCCTGATGGCAGTAACGTATTCAAATGATCGGCGTACTGCGCCCGCATCAGCGGCGGCAATGCAATCAACGCCGCGCGATCATAGAACGCCGTGCAATCCGCCAACACCTCGGCACCCAATGCGAAGAAATCGCCGCACCAGATCTCGATCGAATCCGCCTGATACACCTTGAACACGCCCCGCCCGGTGATTCGCGGCGTCAGGTTCTGCTCACTGAAAAACGCCTCGACCGCCTGCTCCGACAGCTCCACGCCCACTACCCGCAGGCCTTGGCTGGTCAGCCACATCAGGTCCAGGCTCTTGCCACACAACGGCACCAGCACCTTGGCGCCTTCGGCCAATGGCGGCCAGTGCCGCTGCAGGTAAGGGTTGACCTCGGGCAAGTGAAAGCCGATCTGATTGCGCGCCCAGCGCTCCTGCCAAAACTTAGGCTCCATGGATCACCCCGAAAATTCGATCAAATAGCGCTAAAACTTATATTAGATTTAGATCAATGATCTGATTGAAGATGGGCCCATATTAACGCTCAGGACCCTTCTTATGCTCCCTAGCCTGTTTATCTCCCATGGTTCGCCCATGCTCGCCCTGCAACCCGGCGCCAGCGGCCCGGCCTTGCAGCGCTTGGCCGCGCAACTGCCACGCCCGCAGGCGATCGTGGTGGTCTCGGCGCACTGGGAAAGCCATGAACTGCTGGTCAGCGGCAGCGCCGCACCGCAAACCTGGCACGACTTCGGTGGCTTCCCGCGTGAATTGTTTGCGGTGCAATACCCGGCGCCCGGCGACCCGCAGCTGGCCGGAGAAATTGTCGAGTTGCTGCACGCCGACGGCCTGAATGCGCGCATCGATGAACGTCGTCCCTTCGACCATGGCACCTGGGTGCCACTGTCGCTGATGTACCCGGCGGCGGATATTCCGGTGGTGCAGGTTTCCCTGCCCAGCCGCATGGGCCCTGCCCTGCAGACGCGGATCGGGCATGCGCTCGCCAGCCTGCGTGAACAAGGCGTGCTGCTGATCGGTTCGGGCAGCATCACCCACAACCTCGGCGAGCTGGACTGGCACGCCGGGCCGGAAAGCATCGAGCCGTGGGCCCGGGATTTCCGCGATTGGGTGGTGGACAAGCTGGCAGCCAACGATGAAAGCGCGCTGCATGATTATCGCCGCCAGGCACCGCATGCCGTGCGTAGCCATCCGAGTGATGAGCACCTGTTGCCGTTGTACTTTGCGCGTGGTGCTGGTGGCGATTTCAGCATCGCGCACCAGGGTTTCACCATGGGCGCGCTGGGCATGGACATCTATCGGTTTGGCTGAATCCCTGTGGGAGCTGGCTTGCCTGCGATGGCGGTGTAACAGTGACCAATGTGCTGACTGAACCACCGCTATCGCAGGCAAGCCAGCTCCCACACTTGATTGGGGTTGACCCTAGATTGAGCAGGCAAAAAAAATCCCCGAACCAGTCGGGGATTTTTTATGTGCGATCAATCAGCCCAAGGGCGGATCAATCTTCGCGGTAGCGACGCAGCTTCAGCTGCTTACCGGCAACGCGAGTGTCTTTCAGCTTGGCCAGCAGTTTTTCCAGACCGTCTTCCGGCAGCTCCACCAGGGAGAAGCTGTCACGGACTTGGATGCGACCGATGGCTTCACGTGCCAGGCCACCCTCGTTGAGGATAGCGCCCAGCAGGTTCTTGGCAGCAATACCATCACGCGCGCCCAGCGCGGTACGGCAACGAGCGCGGCCTTCAGCCAATGGAACCGGAGCACGACGCTCACGATCACCACGGTCTGGACGGTCGCCAGTACGCTCTGGACGATCACCGCGTGGCGCGTTGTTCGGAACCAGTGGACGCTCTTTCTCGATAGCAGCCAGGGTCAGGGCCTGACCGTTGGTTGCTTTGCGCAGCAGGGCTGCAGCCAGGGCACGCGGGGTGCAACCGATATCGGCGGTCAGGCGGTCCAGCAGGTCGCCGTGGGTCGATTCAGCGTCAGCCACCAGTGGCGACAGGCTGTTGGTCAGTTTCTTGATGCGCGCATCCAGAACTGCCTGGGCATCCGGCAGGCGGACTTCGGCAACTTTCTGACCGGTTACACGCTCGATCACTTGCAGCATGCGGCGCTCACGTGGAGTCACCAGCAGCAGCGCACGACCTTCGCGACCCGCACGGCCGGTACGGCCGATACGGTGAACGTAGGACTCTGGATCGTAAGGCATGTCAACGTTGAACACGTGGGTGATACGTGGAACGTCGAGGCCACGAGCGGCAACGTCGGTCGCTACAACGATGTCCAGACGGCCATCCTTGAGGGAGTCGATCACGCGCTCCCGTTGGTTCTGGGCGATGTCACCGTTCAGCGCAGCGGCTTTGTAGCCTTTGGCTTCCAGGGCACTGGCCAGGTCCAGGGTCGCTTGCTTGGTGCGCACGAACATGATCAGAGCGTCGAAGTCTTCGACTTCCAGCAGGCTCAATACAGCCGAGGTCTTCTGGTCAGCGTGAACCAACAGGTGAGCCTGTTCGATCGCGGTAACGGTCTGAGTCTTAGTCTGGATCTTGACGTGCTCTGGGTCACGCAGGTGACGCTCGGCAATGGCACGGATCGACTGTGGCAGGGTAGCCGAGAACAGTACGGTCTGACGGGTCGGTGGCAGCGCCTTGAAGATGACTTCCAGGTCATCCATGAAGCCCAGCTTCAACATTTCGTCAGCTTCGTCGAGAACCAGGTGGTTCACGGTCGACAGGACTTTTTCGTCACGACGCAGGTGGTCGCACAGACGGCCCGGCGTGGCGACAACGATCTGTGCGCCATTACGGATTGCTTTCAGTTGTGGGCCCATAGGCGCGCCGCCGTAAACGGCCACAACGGTTACACCTGGCATTTGCTTGGCGTAGGTTTCGAAAGCGGTTGCTACTTGCAGCGCCAACTCACGGGTTGGCGCCAGGATCAGGGCTTGCGGCTCGCGCTTGGCAGGATCGATGCAGTGCAGGATAGGCAGGGCGAACGCGGCGGTTTTACCGGTACCGGTTTGCGCCTGGCCAATCATGTCTTTGCCGGCCATGATGATCGGGATCGATTGCTGCTGAATCGCCGAAGGTTCTTCGTAGCCAGTCGCGATGACGGCAGCAAGAATGTTCGGGTTAAGATTAAAAGCGGCGAAGCCGCCGGTTTCCTGGGTCATGGGTCTGCCTCTAAGTGCATCCGCAAAGACCCATGCTCCAAAGCTGCGCATGCCGTGTTGAGACTCAAGAGTCGCCCTGGCTGCTTTGTCGGCGGGGATTTGCGAAAACGAATGAAAGAAAAAAGATTCGTCAAGGAAGAGTCCGCTGTGCGGACGTGCAGCCGAAGCTGACTTCGGGGAATTGCGCTACCTAAACGCGGCCCGGTTAAAGGCCGGCGCGCACTATACCGGAAATACCTGAAAAAGGGAGCTTTTTTTATCGCAAAGCGCCGATAAACCGCGCTGCGTCACAGTCTTTGCAGATAACTGCCACAGGGTCTATTTTTTAAAGGCCCGGCCCTGCTGGTCATAACGCTTAAACGGTTCACCCAACCCTTCAGGCCCTTCGGTCTGAAACCTCTCCCGCGCCCGAGGGCACACCCGATGAATCCAGCCAGCAGCAGTCGCGTCAGCCGTGAATTACAGGGCCATGTCTTGCTGCTGGGCCTAGACCGGGTGGCCAAGCGCAATGCTTTCGACCTGGACCTGCTCAATGAGCTGAGCCTGGCGTATGGCGAATTTGATCGAAATGATGAGGCCCGAGTGGCCGTGGTATTTGCCCACGGCGAGCACTTCACCGCCGGGCTCGACCTGGCAAATGTCAGCAGCGTGATGGCCGGTGGCTGGCAACCACCGTTGGGCGGCTGCGATCCGTGGGGCGTGTTCGCCGGCCCCAGGGTCAGTAAACCGGTGATCGTGGCGGCCCAGGGCTATTGCCTGACCATCGGGATCGAGTTGATGTTGGCGGCAGATATCAACCTGTGCGCGAGCAACACGCGCTTTGCGCAGATGGAAGTGCAGCGTGGGATCTTTCCATTTGGCGGCGCGACGTTGCGCTTTCATCAGATCGCCGGCTGGGGCAATGCGATGCGCTGGCTGCTTACCGGTGATGAGTTCGATGCCCATGAGGCGCTGCGCCTGGGCCTGGTGCAGGAGGTGATGGCCAGTGAGGACTTGCTGCCCCGTGCCATTGAGCTGGCCAACCGCATTGCGCGGCAGGCGCCGCTGGGGGTGCAGGCGACGTTGATGTCGGCGCGCTTGGCGCGGATGGAAGGCGAGACCGTGGCGGCCGCCGCATTGCAGCCGATGGTGGATAAACTGCTGAATAGCGAGGATGCCAAGGAAGGTGTGCTGGCGATGGTGGAGAAGCGGCCGGGGGTGTTCAAGGGGATTTAGTCGTCGGCAGTGATGGCCTCTTCGCGGGCAAGCCCGCTCCCACAGGGGAATGCATTTCAACGGGAGAATGCAATCCAAATGTGGGAGCGGGCTTGCCCGCGAAGGGGCCCGTTCAGGCAATCAAGTAGCCGGCCGAATCGCCTTGATCAACCCCTGCAACGAATAGCCCAGGCGCGGCGCCAATGCCTCGGCACGGGCCGTCAACGCTTGCATATCCAGCTCCTGATCCAACTCCGAAGGCACCAGCAAAATCACATTGCCCTCCTTCACCGGCAGCTCCCAGTAATGCCGGTGGTACAACCCACGCAGCAACGCCGCACCCAACGGTTTGCCGTCGTCGGTGGCCCACTGGTTGATCACCAGCCAACCGCCGGGGTTGAGTTTCTTCTGGCAGTTCTCCAGGAAGGTCCAGGCTAAGTGCCCGACCCCAGGGCCGACATCCGTATACAGGTCGACAAAGATCAGGTCGGCCGGCTCAGCGGTCTCCAGCAATTGCAGGGCGTCGCCGATGCGGATGTACAGGCGCGGATCGTCATCCAGCCCCAGGTATTCAATGGCCAGGCGCGGCACATCCGGGCGCAGCTCGATGGCTTCGACATCTTCCAGTGGCAGGAACTTCAGGCACGCCTGGGTCAGCGTGCCGGCGCCAAGCCCAAGGAACAGCGCGCTCTCCGGCTGCTCATGGCACAACGCACCGATCAGCATCGCGCGGGTGTAGTCGTACTCCAGCCAGCTCGGGTCGGCAGTGAACACACAGCTTTGCTCGATGGCATCGCCAAACTCGAGAAAACGGTAATCGGCCACTTCGAGCACACGGATCATGCCGAAGTCATCATGGACTTCGGCCAACAGGCGCTCGACACGCTCCTCGGTCATCACTACTCCTAAAGGGTTTACCGCACGGCAAAGGCGCGATTGTCGGCCAACCGGCGGCAACAGGTCACGCACTAATTGCTGATAACATTGGCGCCCGACCGTCAATCAGCCAATCGAGTTCAAGATGAGCCAACCCTGGAGCCCCGACAGCTGGCGCGCCCTGCCGATCCAGCAACAACCCCAGTACCCGGACGCTGCACACTTGCTGCAAGTGGAGCAGAGCCTGGCCAGCTACCCACCGCTGGTGTTTGCCGGGGAAGCCCGCGAGTTGCGCCGTCAGTTTGCCGAAGTGACCCAGGGTCGCGCGTTCCTGTTGCAAGGCGGTGACTGCGCCGAGAGCTTTGTGGAGTTCTCCGCCGCGAAAATCCGCGACACCTTCAAGGTGCTATTGCAGATGGCGATCGTGATGACCTTCGCCGCCGGCTGCCCGGTGGTGAAGGTCGGGCGCATGGCCGGCCAGTTCGCCAAGCCGCGCTCGGCCAACGATGAAACCATCGACGGCATCACCCTGCCCGCCTACCGTGGCGACATCGTCAACGGCATCGGCTTCGATGAAAAAAGCCGCGTGCCGGACCCCGACCGTCTGTTGCAGTCCTATCACCAGTCCACCGCCACCCTCAATTTGCTTCGGGCCTTCGCCCAGGGCGGTTTCGCCGACCTGCACCAGGTGCACAAGTGGAACCTGGACTTTATCGCCAACTCCGCCCTGGCCGAGAAGTACAGCCAACTGGCCGACCGCATCGACGAAACCCTGGCGTTCATGCGCGCCTGTGGCATGGACAGCTCGCCGCAACTGCGCGAAACCAGCTTCTTCACCGCCCACGAAGCGCTGCTGCTGAACTACGAGCAAGCCTTCGTACGCCGCGACAGCCTGACCAACGACTACTACGATTGCTCGGCGCACATGCTGTGGATCGGCGACCGCACCCGCCAGCTGGACGGCGCCCACGTCGAATTCCTGCGCGGCGTGAACAACCCGATCGGCGTCAAGGTCGGCCCGAGCATGAACCCCGACGACCTGATCCGCCTGATCGACATCCTCAACCCGGACAACGACCCCGGCCGCCTCAATCTGATCGCGCGCATGGGTGCCGGCAAGGTCGGCGACCACCTGCCACACCTTATCCGCGCCGTACAGCGCGAGGGCAAGCAGGTGCTGTGGAGTTCCGACCCGATGCACGGCAACACCATCAAGGCCAGCAGCGGCTACAAGACCCGCGACTTTGCGCAGATCCTGGGCGAAGTGAAGGAGTTCTTCCAGGTGCACCAGGCTGAAGGCAGCTATGCCGGCGGGATTCATATCGAGATGACCGGGCAGAATGTCACCGAGTGCATCGGCGGCGCGCGGCCGATTACCGAGGATGGCTTGTCGGACCGATATCACACCCACTGTGATCCGCGGATGAATGCGGACCAGTCGCTGGAGTTGGCGTTTTTGATTGCCGAGACCTTGAAGCAGGTCAAGCGCTGAGATTCTAGTTGCCTGGGCTGACGCCTTCGCGGGCAAGCCCGCTCCCACATTGGAATGCATTTTTCCTGCTGAAATGCATCACCCCGTGGGAGCCGGGCTTGCCCGCGATAGGGCCCTAGAGGCCGACACTTGTATTGAGCATTGCCACCCTCAACCGATCGGCACTCGCCCGCTGACAATTCAACTGCACCCGCTCCAACCCCAACCAATCCGCCATCTGCCGCAAATTCAGCGCCAACGCCACCATCCCCTCCTCATCCAGCCCAGGCTCTTCTTCATGCACCGCATGCACCGCCAAGCAGCCATTGGCGCGCTCAGCCCGCAGATCAACACGCGCGGCAATCCGTTCGTGGTGCAAAAACGGCAGCACGTAGTAGCCGTACACCCGCTTCTCCTGCGGGGTGTAGATCTCCAGCCGATAACGGAAATCGAACAGACGCTCGGTGCGACTGCGCTCCCAGACCAGTGAATCGAACGGTGACAGCAATGCACTGGCCGGCACTTTGCGCGGCACTGTCGGTGCCGGCAGGCAGTACGCCGCCGGCTTCCAGCCTTGAACCTGGCAGGCCAGCAATTGCCCATCTTCCACCAACTCCGCGAGGCGATTGCGGCTGTCGGCAGGGTCCAGGCGGAAGTAGTCGCGCAGGTCCTTTTCCGTAGCCACCCCCAAGGCGGTGGCACTGTGCAGCAACAAGCCACGCAGCGCTTCGGCTTCGCCTACGCGGGTTTGCAGGAACTCGCCCGGGATCACCCGCTCCGGCAAATCATAGAGCCGCTCAAACCCGCGCCGACCCGCCACGGTGACCAGCCCAGCGGCGAACAACCATTCCAGCGCGTGCTTTTCCTCACTCCAGTCCCACCACGGCCCGGCGCGCTCTTCACGGGTGGACAAGCTGCCCGCCCCGACGGCGCCTTGCTCCTCAACCGTCTTCAGGACGCGTTGGATAGTCGCCTGCTGCTCGCGCCCAAAGCGCGCCATCTGCGCGTAAATCCCCTGCCCTTGCCGCGCCCGCTCCATGCGCCAGCGCATCAACGGGTACAGCGCCATCGGCAGCAGCGAGGCCTCGTGCCCCCAGTATTCAAACAGCGAACGCCGCCGCCCCTGGCTCCAGGCGGCCTGTTCGAGGATCTGCGCAGAATAGTTGCCCAGGCGGGAAAACAGCGGCAGGTAGTGCGAGCGCACCACGGCGTTGACCGAATCGATCTGCAACACACCCAGGCGTTCGATCACGCGATTGAGGTGCGCAGCCTTGATCTGTGCAGGCGCCTGGCGCCCGGAAAAACCCTGGGCCGCCAGCGCCATGCGGCGAGCTTGCTTAAGTGTAAAAGACAGGTCGGCGGGCATGGGATTCTCCGTGTGGGCGCGCCGACCACCCTACTGCATCCGCACTCATTTTCGCAGCGGATCTTGCCAGGCCTGCAGGCGGCGCTCGCGCTCCACATCCGCACGGCGCAGCCCGATGTCCTTGAGCGCGTCATCGCTCAAACCCGCCAACACCTGGCGCTCCTGCCAGCGGGCCAGTGCATTCAGCACGCCACTAAATGGCCGCTTTGCCAGCAATACAAAACCTTTTTGACCTTTCATCTTTTCGCCCTCCCTTGGGGATGGCGCAAGTGTGTGGCCCGGCTTAAGATCAATCCAACGAATGTTTCTTATGCAATACATCTCAGAGATTGATGATTTGTCAGACTACCCCAGTATCGATACCGAAGTGCTGCGCACCTTCGTCGCCATCGCCGACCAGGGCGGTTTTACCCGCGCTGGCGAACAGGTCAACCGCACTCAGTCAGCGGTGAGCATGCAGATGAAACGCCTGGAAGAGGACGTGCTGCAGCGCAAGCTGTTCGAGCGCGATGGCCGCCAGGTACGCCTGACCCCCGAGGGGCAAGTGTTGCTGGGCTATGCGCGGCGCATCCTGAAACTGCACAGCGAGGTGTTCAACACCTTGCGCGAGCCCCATATGGTCGGGCTGGTGCGCATCGGCACGCCGGACGACTACGTGATGCGTTTCCTGCCGGGGATTTTGAAGCAGTTTTCCAAGGCCTACCCGCTGATCCAGATCGAGCTGCACTGCGAGTCGTCAACGGTGCTGATGCAACGCCGCGACCTGGCCTTGACGGTTATCAGTCGCGAACCCACCAAGGAAGTCGGCGAGTTGCTGCGCACCGAACGCATGGTGTGGGCGGCAGCGCCGTGCTTCTGTGTGGACGAACATGCCGCCCTGCCGCTGGCGATTTCCGGCCCCGACTGCCTCTACACCCAGTGGGCCTGCTCGGCCCTGGATGCCATCGGCCGCGACTATCGCCTGGCCTATCACAGCTCCAATGTCGCGGCGATCCAGGCGGTGGTCAACGCCGGCCTGGCGGTGATGGTCAGCATGGAAAGCCTGGTGACCGAAGACCTGCGCGTGCTGGGCAGCGACCAGGGGTTCCCGTCACTGCCGTCGATGAACCTGCACTTGCTGCGCAATCCGCTGATGGCCTCGCCGATTACCGCATGCCTGGCCGATTACATCATCGAAGGTTTCAGACTTTAAAGGTCAGCATCACCGCACACACGATCAGGAAGCCGCAGAACAGCCCGCGCAGCACCCGCTCCGGCAGAGCGTGGGCGACTTTTACCCCCCAACTGATGCTGAGCAACCCCCCGACCGCCAAGGGCACGCCGATCAACCAATCGACTTCGTGGTGCCAGGCGTAGGTCACCAGGGTCACGCCGGTGCTGGGCAATGCCAGGGCCAGGGACAGGCCTTGGGCGACGACTTGGGTGGTGCCGAACAGGCTGGTCAGTACCGGCGTCGCAACCACCGCGCCGCCGACGCCAAACAAACCGCCCATGGACCCGGACGCTGCGCCCAGCACCCCGAGCCATGGCCACGAGTAGCGCATCTCGGCCGTTGGCGGCGCATTTCGTGTGAACATGCGCAACAGGTTGTAGGCCGACAACGCTACGAGGAAGGCGATAAAACCGACACGCATCGCCCCCGCATCCAGGCCCACCGCCCAGATCGAACCCAGCCACGCGAAGCAGAACCCCATGATGCCCAACGGCAGGGCATGCCGCAGTTGAATACGGTTGCGCTGGTGGTAGCGCCACAGCGCGAGCATCACGTTGGGCACCACCATCACCAAGGCGGTGCCTTGGGCGATCTGCTGATCCAGGCCAAAAAACACCCCCAGCACCGGGATGGCAATCAGCCCGCCACCGATGCCGAACAAACCACCCAGCGTGCCCAAGACCCCGCCCAATACCAGGTACAACGCTAAATCCAACACAACTGGCCACTCCACGATCCCAAGACCTGCATGCTACGCAGTCCGCTCTAGCACGGAAACGCACAGCAACGCACAATGGCTGTGCCGATCTCGCATAAGCACCTGCCATGAACCCGAATACGTTGACCGACCAACTGAGCCTGTTTCTCGATGTACTGGAAACCGGCAGCTTTTCCGCCGCCGCGCGCCGCCATCCCCTGACGCCCTCGGCGGTGGCGCGGCGTATCGACAGCCTGGAGCATTCTGTGGGCAGCCGCCTGTTCCAGCGCAGCACCCACGCCGTGGTGCCAACCCCGGCGGGCCTGGCGTTTGCCGAGCGGGCGCGGCGGATTGTCAGTGAGTTGCAGTTGGCGCGGGCCGAAGCGGTATCCCTGAGCCATGCGCCGGAGGGCTTGATTCGGGTGGATGCGCCAGCCGCGTTTGGCCGCCGGCACTTGGCGCCGGTGATCGCCGACTTCCTCAATGTGTACCCGGGGCTGGATGTACACCTGCACCTGATCGACAGCTTTGTGGATATGCAGGGCGCACACCTGGGCAAGGTTGACCTGGTGCTGCGTGCCGGGCATATCGTCGACACCCGGCTGATCGCCACGCCGCTGGCCAGTATCGTGCGCATCGCCTGCGCCAGCCCGGCCTACTTGAAAAGCCGCGGTACGCCGCGCCATCCGAGTGAGCTGAGTGAGCATGACGGGCTCGACTGGGATGGCCTGGCGCCGATGTTCGCCTGGCGTTTCGAGCTGGACGGGCGCCGCGTCACCTATCGCCCGCAGCGCATCCGCATGAGCGCCAACAACGCCGAGGCCCTGCTCTCCGGCGCCTTGGCCGGGCTGGGCATCGCACATTTGCCGACGTGGCTGGCCAGCGAATACCTGGTGCGCGGCGAACTGGTGCCGCTGTTTTGCGAAGACGGCCTGCCAAGCCCGGAGACCACCGGCATCTACGCCCTGCGCCTGGAACAACAGCCCAACGCCCGCAGCCGGTTGTTGCTGGAGTACCTGAAAACCCGTTTCAGCCCGGTACCGCCCTGGGACCTGGCGTTGCAGAGCGGTTTGGTCTGACCGTGCGGCCAGAATTATCTGGCGCATTAAACATTTGCCCGCTAGATTCCAGCCCATAGATGCTTTGCGAGGTACCCCATGAGCAAAAATCCCGCCCCCTGCGAATCCCTGATGCTGGACAACCAGCTGTGCTTCGCCCTGCACTCCACGTCGCTGCTGATGACCAAGGTCTACAAGCCGCTGCTGCAAGCCCTTGGCCTGACTTATCCGCAGTACCTGGCCATGATGGTCCTGTGGGAAGAAGACGGTTTGACCGTCGGCGAAATCAGCAGCCGCCTGCTGACGGATCCGGGTTCACTCACCCCGCTGCTCAAGCGCCTGGAAGCTGAAGGACTGCTGAGCCGCACGCGCAGCCGTGCGGATGAGCGGGTGGTGGTGGTGGAACTGACCGATGCCGGGCGCGCCCTGCAGGAGAAAGCCATGGGCATTCCGCAGTGCATCCTTGGCGCCAGCGGCCTGGAGTTGGCGCAGTTGCGCAAGTTGCAGGAAGACCTGATCGCGCTGCGCAGCAACCTGCAAGCCAGCGTCTGACACTGTAGACCAGCCACCCAACACCTGAAGAAGTGTGGGAGCCATCAATGTGGGAGCGGGCTTGCCCGCGATAGCAGTGTGTCAGCCTATGCATCTGGCACAGACAGACCGCTATCGCAGGCAAGCCAGCTCCCACATTTGTTTGTGTGATGTGGCAAAAATTGAAGCATGCAAAATAATTTGCAAATTTATCTTGCGCGCAAAACATTAGCGCTATACATTCGCCTCACCAACTACTTAGCGCGCAAACATTTAGCGCTACAAGCCCAAGAGGACCACACCATGCAAACTCTCTATACCGCAGTAGCCACCGCCACCGGCGGCCGTGATGGTCGTGCGGTTTCCAACGACAACATCCTCGACGTCAAACTCTCCACCCCCAAGGAATTGGGCGGCGCCGGCGGTCAGGCCACCAACCCTGAGCAACTGTTCGCCGCTGGTTATTCAGCCTGCTTTATCGGCGCGCTGAAATTTGTAGCCAGCCAGACCAAACGCAAGATCCCGGATGACGCTTCGATCACTGCCCACGTCGGCATCGGTCAAATCCCCGGTGGTTTCGGCTTGGACATCGACCTGCACATCAGCCTGCCGGGCCTGGATCAGGACGATGCACAAAGCCTGGTCGACGCGGCCCACCAGGTGTGCCCGTACTCCAACGCCACCCGCGGCAATGTGGATGTGCGCCTGCACGTCACGGTCTGATAAACAGACGCCCATAAAAAAACCCGACGCTAAGTCGGGTTTTTTTCGTAGCGGCGGGGCCAGAATTACTTCTTGGCGCGACCTTTGTACGAACCACCTTCACGGGTGTCGATCTCGATCATGTCGCCGATTTCGATGAAATCTGCAACAGCCAGCTCGGTACCGTTTTTCAGTTTGGCAGGCTTCATCACCTTGCCCGAAGTGTCGCCGCGAGCGGAACCTTCGGTGTAGTCAACCTGACGCACGATGGTGGTCGGCAGTTCTACGGAAACCAGACGGTCTTCGAAGAAGATCGCTTCGCAGATGTCTTCCATGCCTTCTTCAACGAACGGCAGAACGGCTTCGATATCTTCAGCGTTCAGCTCGTACATGGTGTAGTCAGTGGTGTCCATGAACGTGTAGGTGTCGCCGCTGATGAAGGACAGGGTCGCTTCTTTGCGGTCGAGGATTACGTCGTCCAGTTTGTCGTCGGCGCTGTAAACGATCTCGGTCTTGTAACCGGTCAGCAGGTTCTTCAGCTTGGTCTTCATGATTGCGCTGTTACGACCAGACTTGGTGAACTCAGCTTTCTGAACCAGCCAAGGGTCGTTTTCGAGACGGATCACTGTACCGGGTTTCAGTTCTTTACCAGTTTTCATTGCATATATCCGAAATTTGGATGGGATTTACAAAATTCAAGGTGGCGTATCATATCCAACTTTCATAAAACTGTACCAGCGCCGTCGCAAGATCGGCCTGCAAGGCCTGTTCCAGACACCAGGATTCGGCGTGTTGGCTGAGCTCTGGCCAGTGCTCCATAAGCATTTTCCACGGTTGCGCCATATCGCCCTGCGTGTTCCAGGCTTGCCACAGCGTGATCAGGGCCGCCCGCGCCGCCGGTGACAAGGCGGCGGTGTACAGCGCCAGAAACGCGTCGAGCTTGTCGAGGTGAATGTCTTCATCCTGCCGGTAGATGTGCCACAACAGCGGCCGGCCGGCCCATTGCGCCCGCACGAAGGAGTCTTCGCCGCGCACCGCATTGAACTCGCAGCACCACAGCAGGCGGTCATATTGGTCCTGGCGCACAAACGGCAGCACCTGCACCGTCAGGGCATCGCGCTGATGCACGTCGCCCACCGCCAGCCCCTCGACACCCAGCCAACGCTGCACATCACCCAGGATGCGTCCTTCCGGCACCAATAGATGGGTGGTACGCCCGTCCGTCGATAACACGTCCAGCCACGCGGCGAGCCCGGCGTTTTCGTAGGCAAACAGCGAGATCAGCCGCGCACCTGTTGCCGGAAATACTCCCAGGGTTTGCAGGAATTGTTGCTGCGCGCCGGCATCCTGCTGAAACGCCCGACGCTGCTCAAGCAGCCCCGCCTCACGCAACAGCCCGCCCGTACCCGGCCTGAAGCCAGGAAAGAAGAAGTACTTCTGCACGCCCTTGAACTTCACCGAAGGCAACCGGTGGCAGCCCACGACCCAATCCTCGGCGCTCAGGTAATCCAGGTTCATCCACAACGGCGGGCGTTCGCGCGCGGCCATGGCGTCCATATAGTCAGGCGGCAGTTGGCAAGCGAACGCGGCAATCACCACATCCGCTGCTGCCGCGCCCTGCCACTCGGCCGGCCAGTGGCGCACTTCGACGCCGGCCTGCCATTGCTGGCCAAGCTGTACGTCGACCTCGGGGCACATGCGCTCGAAAGCACGCAGGTCATCGACCCACAAACGCACGTCACAGCCATGTTCTGCCACCAGTTGCCGGGCCAGGCGCCAGGTCACGCCGATGTCGCCGTAGTTATCGACGACGCTGCAAAAAATATCCCAGCGGGCTTTCATTCCGGGCTCCAACGCTTAAAGGCTCGATTGTCCGTATAAATGCGCCGATGCAGAAGACTTGATCGCGATTATTCTGCACGATGGCTGTGCGACAATCGCCGCCACGCCGCAAATGCCTGCCAGGAGGCCGCCATGTCTGATCGTCCGTTGTCGTTGTTCAAGCTCAGTGCCGCCATCGCGTTTGGCGTATGGCTGGGGTTTGTCGCCCTTGCGCTGACCGCCTGGCTGGCGTCGCGCTACCTGTTCCCAGAAAGCCTGGCGCCGGTGGCGCAGGCGGTGCAACAACTGGGCAAGCCGGTGGAAGTGGCGCCTGAACAACCAAACCGTATGTTCGAGCAGTATCAACAGAACCTGCACAAGCAGGAACAGCAACAAACCCTGGACCAGGCCCGCAACAATGCGCGCAACCTGTCCAACCCCAAATGCCAGTTCTGGCTGCAACAGGACCAGAACGCCCCCAACGAAAAGACCCGGGCCAATGTCCTGCAATTCTGCGATTGATGACCATGAATAAACACGCCGTCCATTCACTGATCCTGGAAAAACTCAGCGTCGATCTCGACATCGCCCAACGCGCTGCGCAAACCGCCTACGAAACCGCGACCCACGAAGAAAACATCGCCGAGAACAAGTACGACACCCTGGGGCTGGAAGCGTCCTACCTCGCGGCCGGGCAAGCCAAGCGCGTCGAAGAGATCAAGCAGGCGCTGACGCTGTGCCAGAACCTGCCACTGCGGGCCTACGATGATCAACGGGGTATAGAAATTGGCGCGCTACTGGGCCTGGAAGACGAGAACGGCCGCCAGCAATGGCTGTTCCTCGCGCCGGATGGCGCAGGCTTGAAGGTGGATGTGGTGGGGCAACCGGTGACCGTCATCACCCCTCGCTCGCCCCTGGGCAAAAGCCTGCTGGGCAAGTTCGAAGGTGATGAGGTGGAGATTCTGGTGGCGGGCGCCCGGCAACACTTTACGGTTACCGAGGCCAAATAAGCCACTCAGTGGACGGGCAGTTCAACGCCTTCGAACAGCTCTTCCAGTTCCTGCTTGTTGTGGCACTGGATCGCCTTGGCCATGACTTCGCGAGTCAGGTGCGGGGCGAACTTCTCGATGAAGTCGCACATGAAGCCACGCAGGAAGGTACCGCGACGGAAGCCGATCTTGGTCACGCTGGATTCGAACAGCTCGCTGGCGTCGAGCACCACCAGGTCTTTGTCGAGGTTGGTGTCCACCGCCATCTTGGCGACGATGCCCACGCCCAGGCCCAGGCGCACGTAGGTCTTGATCACGTCGGCGTCGGCAGCGGTGAACACGACTTTCGGCGTAAGACCGCGATGGCTGAAGGCTTCGTCGAGCTTGGAACGGCCAGTGAAACCGAACACGTACGTCACGATCGGGTATTCGGCCAGGGCTTCCAGGGTCAGTTTCGGCAGCTTGGCCAGCGGGTGACCTTGCGGCACCACCACGCAACGGTTCCAGCGGTAGCACGGCATCATCACCAGGTCACCGAACAGCTCCAGGGCTTCGGTGGCAATGGCGAAATCGACGGTGCCATCAGCGGCCATCTCGGCGATCTGCATCGGCGAACCCTGGTGCATGTGCAGGGCCACGTCCGGGTATTGCTTGATGAAATCGCGGATCACCGGTGGCAACGCGTAACGTGCCTGGGTGTGGGTAGTGGCGATGGACAGCGTGCCCTTTTTCTCGTTGGAGAATTCCTGGGCGATCTGCTTGATGCTTTCGACTTTACGCAGGATCTCGCCAGCGGTGGTGATGATGCGCTCACCGGCCGGGGTCACACGGGTGAGGTGCTTGCCGCTGCGAGCGAATACTTCAACGCCCAGCTCGTCTTCGAGCAGGCGGATCTGCTTGCTGATACCCGGTTGCGAGGTGTAAAGGCTTTGAGCCGTAGCGGAAACGTTGAGGTCGTGGTGCGCCACTTCCCAGATGTAGCGCAGTTGTTGAAGCTTCATATGTATCCCTCAAAGCAGATAGACGCCACGGGTATCAGCGACGGTATATAACTATATTAAAGGTTAGACAGATAAATCTAGAACTTTTTATCGTTTTCTACCCTCACGTGTCGTCACTGCGTCGACGCTGTAGCGAGGGCACCAGGTAAACCGGCACCGTAGACAGTTGCAGCACCCGTGCAGCGGTGCGTCCAAGCGGTGTGGCCGCCGCCGTTGCATGGCTATGACTGCCGACGATCAACAGATCGACAGACAGTTTACGCAACTGGTCGAGTATCACCTCGCAGGGGTCCCCCTGGATCACCCGTACCGAGCGGATCAGCTTCAGGTCTTGCTCACCGTCCCCCAACTCCTCGCGAAAACTGTCCAGCACCCGTTGCTCGATGGTCGCCATGACCGTGGTCAGCCCCTGGCTCTGCCATTCACTCAGGGCCTTCTCATCAAGGTAGCTTTGCAACACCGATTCGGCGAACAGCCCGATGGGCTCGACCACATGGATCACATACAGGTCCGCCTTGAACGTTCGCGCCAGTGCCAGTGCGTGTTGCATCACATAAGGCGCATACAGACCGAGGTCCGTGGCGTACAACATCGAACGAATCATAGAACCCCCCTGGATAGCCAGGATGGCGGAGATTGAATGAGCTTAGCAGCGCATCAACGACTTCGATTGGCTTAGCTCTCGGTCTGACCCCTTACCTCATTGCTGATGCCGTGGGGCACATGCCCGGTGGCCACCACCTCCCTGGCTTTCTCGCAATGACCGGCCTGGTCATCGAAAAACACATCGGCGGCAAACGCCTCCAGAAAAGCGGATTTTTCCAGGCCGCCGAGAAACAACGACTCGTCCAGGCGGATGTCCCACTCGCGCAGGGTACGAATCACCCGCTCGTGGGACGGCGCCGAGCGAGCGGTGACCAACGCGGTGCGGATCGGGCACGCCTCCTGCGGGAACTCGCGCTGCAACAAATTGAGTGCCGCCAAAAAGCCCTTGAAGGGGCCGCCATGCAACGGCTGGCGCGCCGACTCCCGCTCGCTGGCCTGGAACGCCTCCAGCCCTCCGGCCTGGTACACACGCTCCGACTCATCGGAAAACAGTACCGCATCGCCGTCAAACGCGATGCGCAGTTCGTCGCTGCTCGCGCGGTTCGGGCCGCCGGACAAAATCGTCGCCGCGGCAAAGCCAGCATCGAGGGCGCTGCGTACATCTTCAGCATGGGTCGAAAGAAACAGATGGCAACCGAAGGCCGCCAAATAAGGATAGGGACTACGCCCGCCTACGAAAGCGGCGCGGGAAATATCCAGGCCGTAGTGCTGGATCGAATTGAACACCCGCAAGCCGGTGTCGGCACTGTTGCGCGACACCAATACCACTTCGACCCGGGCACGACCGAGGCTGGCGTTGAGGCTCAAGAGCTTTTTGACCAGCGCAAACGCATCGCCGGTCGCGAGGACTTCTTCCTCATGTTCGATCTGGTATTGGCGGTACGCCTCCACACCCTGGGCCAGGTAGACCTTGTGGCTGTCGCTCAGGTCGAACAGCGCCCGCGAAGAAATCGCCAGCACCAGTTTGTCGCCCAATCCCTTCGCCATCGTATGCCCTCCGAATCAGCGGTTATGCCGATCAATAAAACTCAACGCCTGATACAGCGCCTGTATCCGTGGCAACTCGCAACCGGCGGCCTTGGCGGCGGCTAACGGCCGTGCGTAGATGGCGGCCAGTTCCAGCGGGCGCTTGTGGACATGGTCGTGGTACATGCTGGGCAGGTAATCGTCCATGGTTTCGGTCATGGCGAACATCTGTTCGGCGTAGCTGGCAGGGATCTCATGGCCGCAGGCGTGGGCGCCCGCCACGACTTCGGCCATCAGCGCCTGGATCAGTTCGCGGCTGGACTCATCGGCCATCATCGCCGTCGTACCCGTGCCCAACAACACCGAAAGGCCGTTGTACGGCACGTTCCACACCAGCTTGTGCCAGCGTGCCTGATGCACATTGGCCATGGCCTGGGACTCGATGCCCGCCTGGTGGAACAACGCCGCGCCGGCGTCGACAATCGCCTTCTGCTGCGCTTCATCATTGGCCGCGGTGCCGCTGTGATAACCCAGGTTGACCCGGCCCAGGGCCTGATGCTCAACCACGCCGGGCCCGGAACGGTGCACGCCGATGTAGCACAAGCCGCCCAGCAGATGCAGCGAAGCGGGCAGGTGTTCGCGCAGGCTGTCTTCGACATCCAGGCCGTTTTGCAGGAGCACCACCTTGGCATCCGGCGCCGCGACCTGGGCGATGGTTGGGGCCAGGTCCACGTTGCCGGTGGATTTGGTGCCCACCAGCAGCCAGTCACACGGTGGCATATCGGCGGCGCTGGCATAGGCCTGCACCGGCTGCAGATGCAAAGGGCCGTGCACGCTGCTATTGATGCGCAGGCCCTGCTTGCTGACCGCCGCGTACTCGCTGCGCAGCAGGAAGTGCACGTCAAAGCCGGCACGGGCCAGCATCACGCCGTAGAAACCACCGATAGCGCCGGTGCCGATGATGCCAATGCGTGGCGATGGTGCGGTCATGGCAGATCCTCTGGAATGCGGGTAAGGGCTAGATTGATGCTGTCGGCAAGGTCGGATGCTGTAAGGCGCGTCTGCAATTGCCCAAGAAACTGACCCTCGCACACCACGAACAACGCCGGCAAATGAAAGATCTGGTAGCGTTCAACCGCGCCGCCGTTGTGGCCGGCGTCCACCCAGCACACGCGGTCCACCGGCAATGACCAACCGGGTAACTGCTGGCGTGCCCAACGGCAACTGGAACACCCCACGCTGGTAAACACCAGCAGAGAAAGGCCTGGCAATCCCAGCAATTGCTGGTCAATATCCAGGTCGGTCAATTCCAGTTCCTTCACTATACTGCTGCTGCCGCCGTCAACAGGACGGTGCTCGGAGTCCGTGTACATGGGTCGTTTTTTACCTCACCCTGATGATGTCGCTGTCGAGTTAACACAACGTCCCTCCCCCGCCATTCCCCGTCAACGCCTGCTCACGATCGGCCTGGGCGGCATCGCCTGCCAGTGGCCGCGCGCCTGGCGCCAGGGTACGGCGGTTGACCTGCACATTCCCTCCCTGGGGCCCAGCGCGCGTTATCCGGGCTACGTGGCATGGTGCCGCAAGGTCGCGGACGGCTATCGCATCGGCATCGCGTTTACCGATGAGCATGCCCTGTTTGGTGCACGGATGGGTGAGCAAGCATGCCGGATAGAGCGCTATTGCCGCCAGCACGAAGACGCCGAACCGACGCCCGAACAATTCGAAGCCCTGGCGCGCGAGTGGGTGTCGCGCCATGCCGTCGAGTTCTCCCATGAGGCCTTTGCGGCGCCAGCACTGGATTAAAGCGGGCTTTGCCCATTGTCGCGGGCCCGTGTTACGCGCTAAGGTTCCTCCCCCCTGCATTCAAATCATGCTGTGCTCCGCCGCACGGGGATGGCTGGCGGCCGGCACCCGTGACCCTGACGAGTAAACGATGGCTGATTTACCGATCAATGACCTAAACGTCGAATCCAACGAGACCCTGATCACGCCCGATCAGCTCAAGCGCGAAATCCCCCTGAGCGACGCTGCCCTGCAGACCGTCACCAAGGGCCGCGAAGTCATCCGTGAGATTCTCGACGGCACCGACCATCGCCTCTTCGTCGTCATCGGGCCTTGCTCGATCCACGACCTCAAGGCGGCCCACGAGTACGCCGAGCGCCTCAAGGTGCTGGCGGCGGAAGTGTCCGACACCCTGTACCTGGTGATGCGCGTCTATTTCGAGAAACCGCGTACCACCGTCGGCTGGAAAGGCTTGATCAACGATCCGTACCTGGACGACTCGTTCAAGATCCAGGACGGTTTGCACATCGGCCGTCAGCTGCTGCTGGACCTGGCTGAAATGGGCCTGCCCACCGCCACCGAAGCGCTGGACCCGATCTCCCCGCAGTACCTGCAGGACCTGATCAGTTGGTCGGCCATCGGCGCACGCACCACCGAATCCCAGACCCACCGCGAAATGGCGTCCGGCCTGTCGTCGGCCGTGGGTTTCAAGAACGGCACCGACGGCGGCCTGACCGTGGCGATCAACGCGCTGCAATCGGTCTCCAGCCCGCACCGTTTCCTGGGGATCAACCAGGAAGGTGGCGTTTCCATCGTCACCACCAAAGGCAACGCCTACGGTCACGTGGTCCTGCGCGGCGGCAACGGCAAGCCCAACTATGATTCGGTCAGCGTTGCCCTGTGCGAACAGGCGCTGAACAAGGCCAAGATCAAGCCGAACATCATGGTCGATTGCAGCCACGCCAACTCCAACAAGGACCCGGCGCTGCAACCGCTGGTGATGGAGAACGTCGCCAATCAGATCCTGGAAGGCAACCAGTCGATCATCGGCCTGATGGTCGAGAGCCACTTGAACTGGGGTTGCCAGGCCATTCCAAAAGACCTGGCCGACTTGCAGTACGGCGTGTCGATCACCGATGCCTGCATCGACTGGGCGGCCACCGAAAACACCCTGCGCAGCATGCACGCCAAGCTCAAGGACGTCTTGCCGAAACGCAAACGCACCTGAACCCGCACTGCGCACACAAAAACGCCGGGCTAAGCCCGGCGTTTTTCATGGTGCTGTTTTAATGCCTTACAGCTTCGCCGCATGGCGCTGGTGGCGCTCCATGTAGCGTTCGACATAGGAGCAGGACGGGATCACCGTGTAGCCGGACTCTTCGGCAAACTTCAGGGCTTCCTCGGTCAGCGCCGCTGCAATACCCCGGCCGCGCAGTGCGTTGGGCACGAAGGTCCGATAAATATCCAGGGTCTGCTTCCCGAGGTCCATGTAGGTCAGGTAGGCACGATGACCGTCCACATTGGTCTCGAACTGATGACCAGCCTGGTCATGGTGGATGGACAACGCCTCGCTCATCACTACTCCTCGCGGGTCTTGGATTTCGACCCCTACCTTACCGATGTTTTCCCGGCGAAGGAACATCTACGCCACCCCGTGCCGGTTTCGACAACGAGAAACCTCTAGCGCTCACAACCAGCACGTAGGGAATAGTAGGCACCAATCCTGAAATTGCTCAAGGCGCGCTCATCATCCCCCCGCCGCTGGCGGTTATAGAAAGGGCATCGATCAACCGGTGATCGATAGCCTGAACATTGCCGGCAGTTGAAGCTTGAGACGAACAGGCGCTCTTAAAGTCACCTCTACATGCGTAAAAGATGCGAGACGGGGTAACGCCAAGCGGAACAAAAGAACAGGTGCCGATATATAAATATCTTTCCACGTACCCAGCCCGACGCATGCGGGCCGTAGCTTTCAGACGGGATCCAATGCACATCCGATTGAAAAAAATTGAACGGTTTTTATACAAACCTTCAAAAGATTAGCCAAAATAGATTCGGCGCGAGAATTTTTTTTGCTTCTTGCGCTACGTCAGTTTACTTACTACAAGTAATGGGTAGTATGTACGCCGGCTTTTGCTCACTCTGAGCAAGTAGCTATTTAATAGAAAGTCCTTGAAGGGGAACACGATGAACAACGTTCTGAAATTCTCTGCTCTGGCTCTGGCCGCAGTTCTGGCTACCGGTTGCAGCAGCGTCTCCAAAGAAACCGAAGCTCGTCTGACTGCAACTGAAGACGCAGCAGCTCGCTCCCAGGCTCGTGCAGACGAAGCCTACCGTAAAGCTGATGAAGCTCTGGCTGCTGCTCAAAAAGCACAACAGACTGCTGACGAAGCTAACGAGCGCGCTCTGCGTATGCTTGAAAAAGCTAGCCGCAAGTAATAATCCCTCGGGGTTGTTATCAAGCCGATCCATTTATGGGTCGGCTTTTTTATTGCCTGGGATTCGGCACTGAACTCCAGGCAATAAAAAAGCCCGCCTCAGCGCAAGACCGTGGCGGGCTTTTGATCCGGCAGCTTTACTGCTGCAGATCGATCGGGGCACTGGCGGCGATCGGCGCGCCACCGGGCACACCGATTTCAGTCGGCAAGCCGTCTTCCGCGGCGACCACATCACGCACCTGATCCCAGTTCACCCGCAGGTTATTGGCCAGGTCTTCGCGCATGAGCAAGGCGTTGATCACTGCCGTGTGCTTATCGACCACCGACGGCGTGCCGTCATCATTCAACGGCGTGTGCGCTTCAAGGTAAACCTTGCCGCCGCTGCTGCCGAACTTGTAGGCATCGTTGATGATGCGCACCGACGTGCCCACCGGCACCATGCCGGCCATTTCCAGTACGTTGTTGTTGAACATGCGGAAGCAGCCGTGGCTGGTCCGCGTGCCGATGCCAAATTTCATGTTGGAGCCGTGGATCAGATAACCCGGCGTGCCCAGGGTGAACTTGAATGGCCCCAGCGGATTGTTCGGGCCGGCAGGTACCACGTTGGGCAACGGATCGCCATTGGCGGCGTGCTCGGCCTTGATCGACGCAGGCGGGGTCCAGGTCGGGTTCGGCGTCTTCGCGATGATGCTGGTATGGGCGATGGGCGAGCCCCAGCCTTCACGACCAATCCCCAGCGGGAAGGTGTAGACGACGTTCTGCCCCTTCGGGTAGTAGTAAAGCCGGTATTCCGCCAGGTTGATCACGATGCCTTCCCGTGGGCCGGGCGGCAGGATGAAGCGCGTCGGCAACACGATCTCGGTGCCAGCACCCGGCAGCCAGGCATCCACACCCGGGTTGGCCGCGACCATCTCCGAGTAGCCCAGGTCGTAGGTGGTGCCCAGGTCGGCAAAGGTGTCTTCGTACTTGGCCTTGATCACCTGGACCTGGCCAACGATGTCTTCGCCCGGTGGTGGCAATGGCAACTGCAGGGCCGCTGCAGGACCGGCTGCGCAAACGGCAGCAAGGGACAGGCAGCAGGTGACGACGGAGAGGCGCGACAACATCCGGAAAATCCTTCGCAGAACGACGGGTAGGAAAAAACTGATTGTATACGTGAAGCACGCCGGGAGCATCCATCTGCCCCCGAGACTACTCGAAGCGCAGCTCCGGCCAGATCAGCGGCGTGCCGCGCTTCTGGGATTCGAGGATCGCCCGACACAACGGGCACAGCCGCTGGTCCTGGAAAATCGCACGATCCACCGATGACCAACGAGGCTGGGCTGGCAGCAAGGTGCCGCATAACGTGCGGTCAATCGTGCCGCCCAGCTCCAATTGGCGTGCCACCAGATGCACCCGGACTTCCTGGCAGGCGAACAGATCCAACTGCTCGTCAGGCTCGATCAGTTGGTAGTTGAACAGGGACCAGGCAGGGCGTGACATCGGGGGCTCCAGATCGGGGGGGCGCCACCTTAGCCGAAAGCCTGCCGGTAGAAAAGCGTCATAACAGCGGTTTTAGCGTCGGCCAGACATTTTCCAGCAACTTGCCCTGGGCGCCGACCGCCGGGTGCAGCCCGTCAGCCTGCATCAACTCCGGGTGGCCACCGATACCTTCAAGGAAAAACGGCACCAGCGGCACGGCTTTTTCCTTGGCCAGGCTGCCGTACACTTCAGCAAAGGCGTTGGTGTAGCGCGGGCCGTAGTTCGGCGGCAATTGCATGCCCAGCAACAGCACCTTGGCGCCAATGGCCTTGGACTGGTCAATCATCGAGGCAAGATTTTGTTGCAATTGCGCCGGAGGCTGACCACGCAGGCCGTCATTGCCGCCCAGTTCGATGATCACCAGTTCCGGTTTATGCTCTGCAAGCGCCGCCGGCAGCCGCGCGAGGCCCCCGGCACTGGTGTCGCCGCTGATGGAGGCATTGACCACTTTATCGTCGAAACCTTCGCGCTTGAGCCGTTGTTCGAGCAGCGCGACCCACCCTTTGCTGGTATCCAGGCCGAAACCGGCACTGATACTATCGCCAACGATCAGGACTGTACCCGCCGCTGCGCTCTGGGCCACGCACATCAAGGCCAGGCCAGCACTCAAAAACCACATTCGCATCGGATTCTCCATGGGCGCAAGCATTCTCACCGCGCGGAACCTTAGCAAAGTGGTTCCCAGCGCGGAAGGTGAACTGACTATCCTGCACGAACTGAGCCTGGAACTGAACAAGGGCGATAGCCTGGCTATCGTCGGCAGCTCCGGTTCCGGCAAATCCACCCTCCTCGGCCTGCTCGCCGGCCTCGACCTGCCCAGCAGCGGCGAAGTCACCCTCGCCGGCCAAGCCCTCAGTACGCTGGACGAAGACCAGCGCGCACGCATCCGTGCCGAACACGTGGGCTTTGTGTTCCAGTCGTTTCAACTGCTCGACAGCCTCAACGCCCTCGAAAACGTCATGCTGCCGCTGGAGCTGGACGGCCGCAAAGACGCCCGCGAGCGCGCCCGGCACCTGCTCGAACGTGTCGGCCTGGGCCAGCGCCTGACCCACTCGCCCCGCCAGCTGTCCGGTGGCGAGCAGCAACGCGTGGCGATTGCCCGCGCCTTCGCCGCCGAACCGGACGTGCTGTTTGCCGATGAACCCACCGGCAACCTCGACAGCCACACCGGCGAGCGCATCAGCGACCTGCTGTTCGAACTGAACAAAGAGAGCGGCACGACCCTGGTGCTGGTGACCCACGACGAGCGCCTGGCACACCGCTGCCGACGCCTGATCCGCCTTGAAGCCGGCCTGATGGTCGCGCCCCTGGAGCCTTGATGGCACGTTTGCCGCTATTGCGTCTGTTCAGCCTGGCCATGCGCCAACTCCTGCGCGATGCCCGCGCCGGTGAATTGCGCGTGTTGTTTTTCGCCCTGCTGGTGGCGGTGTCCGCCAGTACGGCCATCGGTTACTTCGGTGCGCGCCTCAACGGCGCCATGCTGTTGCGCGCCACCGAGTTCCTGGGGGCCGACCTGGTGCTCGAAGGCAGCTCGCCCGCGCGTCCCGAACAAATCAGATCCGGCACCGAGCTGGGCCTGGACCATGCACGCATCGTCGAATTTTCCAGCGTTATCGCCACCGACAATGGCATCCAGCTCTCCAGCATCAAAGCGGTCAACGAGCAGTACCCACTGCGCGGCGAACTGAAAAGCGCCGCCGAGCCCTTCGCCGAAGAAACCCCAGGTGGCGGCCCGAAACCCGGCGAAGCCTGGGTGGAGGCACGCCTGCTGACGGCGCTGAGCCTGAAAGTCGGCGACAGCATCGACGTGGGCATGAAGACCCTGCGCCTGGCCCGCATCCTGACCTATGAACCCGACCGTGCCGGCAACTTCTACAGCCTTACGCCACGCGTGATGATCAACCTGGCCGACCTGGACGCCACCGGCGTGGTCCAGCCCGGCAGCCGCGTCAGCTACCGCGAACTGTGGCGCGCGCCACCCGACAGCACGACCCTGCAAACCTATCGCGACCTTATCAAGCCGGGCCTCGCCGCCAACCAGCGCTTGCAAGACTCGCGGGACGGCAACCAGCAGATCGGCGGCGCCCTGGGCAAGGCCGAACGCTATTTGAACATGGCCAGCCTGGTCGCCGTACTGCTGGCCGGCGTGGCCGTGGCGTTGTCGGCCAACCGCTTCGCCAGCCGCCGTTTCGACGCCAGCGCACTGCTGCGCTGCCTCGGTTTGTCGCGCCGCGAAACCATGCTGCTGTTCAGCCTGCAACTGAGCGTACTGGGCTTGCTGGCCAGCCTGACGGGCGCCCTGCTCGGCTGGCTGGCGCAATTTGGCCTGTTCTACTTCCTGCACGACCTGCTGCCGGCCGACGTACCGCCCGGCGGCCTGTTGCCGGCCGTCGCCGGAATCGGCACCGGGCTGGTCGCCCTCGCCGGTTTCGCCCTGCCGCCGCTGGCCGCACTGGGCCGCGTACCACCCCTGCGCGTGTTGCGCCGCGACCTGCTACCCATCGCCTCCAGCACCTGGATGGTCTACGGCGCAGCGCTGTTCGCCCTGGGCCTGATCATGTGGCGCCTGAGCCTCGACCTGGTGCTGACCTTCGCCTTGCTCGGCGGCGGGGTGATTGCCGCACTGATCCTCGGCGGCCTGCTCCTGCTGTTGCTGCAAAGCCTGCGCAAGCTACTGGCGCGCGCATCACTGCCGTGGCGGCTGGGGCTGGGCCAATTGCTGCGCCACCCACTGGCGGCAGCCGGCCAATCCCTGGCGTTTGGCCTGATCCTGCTGTCGATGGGGCTGATCGCCCTGTTGCGTGGCGAGCTGCTCGACACCTGGCAGAACCAGTTGCCCAAGGACGCCCCCAACTACTTCGCACTGAACATCCTGCCCGCCGACACCGACGCCTTCAGTGCTCGCCTGCTGACCTTGCAGGCCCAATCGGCGCCGCTGTACCCGGTGGTCCCAGGGCGCCTGATCAGCATCAATGGCGAAGCGGTACAGGCGATTGTCAGCAAGGACTCCAGCGGAGACCGTGCCGTGCAGCGCGACCTGAGCCTGACCTGGGCCGCCGACCTGCCACCGGGTAACGTCCTCACGGCCGGGGCCTGGTGGTCGTCGCAGCCAACGGATGAGATTCCCGGGGTATCGGTAGAGGCCAAGGTCGCTGAAAGCCTCAAGCTCAAGCTCAATGACCACCTGGTGTTCACCGTCGCCGGGGAAAACCGCGAGGCGCGCGTCACCAGCTTGCGGACCATCAACTGGGATAACTTCCAGCCTAACTTCTTCATGATCTTCCAGCCTGGCACCCTGAAGGACCTGCCGGCCACCTACCTGACCAGCTTCTACCTGGCCCCTGGGCATGACCAACAGATCGTCGATCTATCCCGGGCGTTCCCGGCGGTGACCATCCTGCAAGTCGAGGCCTTGCTGGAGCAATTGCGCAGCATCCTCGCCCAGGTGACCTTGGCGGTGGAGTACGTGCTGTTGTTTGTATTGGCAGCCGGGATGGCGGTGCTGTTCTCCGGTTTGCAGGCCACCCTGGATGAGCGAATCCGCCAGGGCGCATTGCTGCGGGCACTGGGTGCCGAACGCAAGCTGCTGATCAAGGCACGGCGTATCGAGTTCGGCTTGCTGGGCGCGGTCAGCGGGCTGCTGGCGGCGCTGGGCACGGAACTGGTGACGCTGGTGTTGTACCGCTATGCCTTTGATCTTGCCTGGCACCCTCACCCGTGGCTGTTGCTACTGCCGGTGCTCGGTGCCGTGCTGATCGGTGCTGCCGGCGTGTTCGGCACGCGCCGCGCACTGAACGCCAGCCCACTGACCGTGCTGCGCGAAGGCTGACACGCCGACGGCCCGTACCCCGCAGGTACGGGCCGTCCTGGCCTACTTCACATACTCGATCGCGGTAATCCACCAGCAGGCCTCGCCATTTGGCGTCTGCACCATGGCCTCATCGTCGACTTCCTTGCGCAGCAGCGCCCTGGCCATGGGGGAATCGATGGAGATGTAATCCATCCGGTCATAGATCTCGTCATAGCCCACGATGCGAAAACGCTTGGTCTCGCCTTGCTCGTTTTCAATATCGACCCAGGCGCCGAAAAATACCCGTCCTTCCTGCTCCGGCATATATTCCACCACCCGCATATCTTCCAGGCGCTTGCGCAGGTAGCGCACGCGACGGTCGATCTCACGCAGCAGCTTCTTGTTGTACTGGTAGTCCGCGTTCTCGCTGCGATCCCCCAGGGACGCCGCCCACGTCACTTTGCGTGTGGTATCCGGGCGCTTTTCCCGCCACAGGTAATCCAACTCTTTTTTCAGCGCTTCATGACCTTCTTTGGTAATCAGCTTGGTGCTCAAACGCCTTCATCCCCGGAAAATGCTCATTGACCCCACTACGCCATTGCATCAAGGCATGGCGTCGGCGAACAGAGCCTGATGATAAATGAACAGGGAAAAGTAGCCAGGCCCGCGGACAAACTGCATCACGTCGACATCGAACGAAGATCGACCATCGATGCCGTGCGCTCGGTACCGTCGAAATCGCCCACCACTTGATCCAACTCAGGGAGCATGACCTGCATGCGCTGACGCAAACCGGAAAACTGCAAAAGCATGGCTGCCAACTGCTCGCCTTTGCGATGAACCACCAACTCTTGGGCGTGCACCTGGGCCACACGCTTCTCAAGGGCATCGGTTCGCTCATCCATTTGCTGCTGCGCCTGTTGATAGACGGCCGAGGCACTCGCCAAGCGACCTTCACGATTCTCCAAGGCCTGCGTCCGCATTTGCAGGGCGGTCTCGTTTTCCTGGGTTCGGCTCGCCAACTCCTGGCGCTTTTGCTCAAGCTCAGCCTGGCCTTGCTGCAGTTGAACTTGCCACTGCTCAAGTGCTGCCTCTTTCTTGAGTACCACCATTTTCTGTTGGGTCAGCTCCTGGGCGACGCGCGCAAGGCTGGTCAGCGTGCTATCCACCTCAAACAATGACGGGGCTTCAATTGACGCGCCCAGCGTTTCAAATGGCGGCTCACTCAGTGGCAAAGGTGCACGGGGAACCTCAGCCGTCGGCTCAAGCATCGCCGGCTGGGGCGGTTCAGGCCTGCTTGCAGCCTGGGGCGGCGATACCATTTGAGAAGAGAAACGAATGGAAGGCACTACCACAGCAGTGCTTTCAATAGCGGGTGACGCGGGAGCCGATGTTCCCAAGGTAATGACTTTCATCACCAGGGCTTTCTTGATGATCAGGGAGTGGTGATCCTCTGGCCGTGCCGGGGGTAACTTGCAGCCTTTCAAGTCGATGAAGTGATAAGGCGTCTGGGTATCGGTAGCGCCACTGGCTTTCACCCCAGAGGCCGCCCACGTCAATATCTGCTTGAATACCTGCATCGCCAGTTGCAAATCGGCTTGCACATCGACACCACCCAAATAATAACGCTCAAGTTTCTTACGCAAGGCTGCGATATATACCCGGGAACTACCTGGCTCCGCCTCTTCATCCAGGCTATACACCAGAAAGTTTGAACTGATCTGAGGCACGGCAAAACCACAAAGCAGTGCGCCATTGATCGGAGCATCCGCACCGGAGCGTGCAAGAACAAGGGTACGTAGAAGCATCATGATTGTTGGGCCTCGCGCCAATGAATAAACTTCAAATAAACATCAAATAAACATTCCACCATCAAACACCACTCACAAAACAATTGTTTCAGCGAGCTGCAAGGCTGAACGTAGGAGTAATCTTATTCATCCCCCTGCGCGTTTCCAAGCCCCTGCATTGAACGTACTATTTTTTAACCCGAGCCCCGACACACGTCAACCAAAGCGCTTGCCTCTTCATATATATTGCGAAACTAATGCAGCAGAAAAGCATAATGATCGAGATAAGTAACCTGACCAGAAAATTGGGCAAACAGCATGTTATCAACGATCTTTCATTGGTGGCCCAAAGCCAAGAATGCATAGGTTTGTTCGGGCATGGAGGCGCGGGTAAAACGGCACTCCTGAAGCTGATGGCCGGCCTGCTCAAACCCTCTTCCGGGCACGTGAGCATACTGGGGTTCAATACACGAACCCATCGGCTTCAAGTAGCCCAGGCGGTAGGCTACCAGCCTGAACCCGGCATCAACCATTCGACGATGTCTGTCGCAGGTTTCCTCAACCTTATCGCCACTTTTCGCAGGTTCGGCGGCGCCGAAAAACGCAAACGCCTTGACCGGATCACCATGCAACTGGAGCTGTCGGCCGTACTCAACGAACCGCTCAACGCACTCCCCATGGGGTTGCAACGCAAGGTTGCGCTGGCGCAAGCCATCTTGCATGACCCCGGCGTGCTGTTGCTGGATGAGCCAACCGAGGGCCTTTCCCCGTATCAACAGTGCAAAATTCGCGCGCTCATCCAGACGCTGGCCGAAGAGATGACCGTGATTGTCGCCACCCGGGATTGTGATGCGCTGTCGGGAATCTGCACCCGCGCCCTGGTCATTGGCGGGGGCCGCCTGCTGGCAGACACCCCCTTGCCCGAGCTACAGCGCAGCTCTCGGTACTACGGGGCAGTCACCCTGGCAGCGGATACGCCGCTGGACCTGCTGGCATTGGCCGTACTGCCGGGTGTTGCCGGCATTGAGGAGGACCGCCGTAGCCCTGGTACCGTCACCGTTCTCGCCATGCCGGGCCACGCCATCTACCCCCCGATCAGCGCCCTGATTGCCAAACGCGGCTGGCAAATAACCGCACTGAACCTGGAGCCTGGCCGCCTGAACGACGTCGTCCATCACTTAAGCCAAGGGGCGTCCCTTTGAATATGCTGCCGTCTATTATCAAGCGCCAACTTGCCCGCTACCTCTGCGCGCCAGCAACCTACTTGAGCATCGCAGTTTTTCTGGCACTTTCAACTACGCTTGGACTACACAACAGCCAGTTACTGGAGCAAAACAGCACTGACCTGCAAGACTTTTTCCAATTACACCCCTGGCTGTATCTGTTATTAATCCCCGCACTCTCTACGCAACTCTGGGCCGACGAACATGAAACGGGCCTTAGTGATTTACTCATCACACTGCCTGTGACAAACGCCGAATTGATCATCGGTAAATTCTTCGCTGCCTGGGTCATAACTGCAATGACACTGGCATTGACACTGCCCATTGTCGTGATGGTCAACCTTTTAGGGAGCGCAGACAACGCCGTGATTGCCACGCAATATCTGGCCAGCTGGCTGCTCGCCGGAAGTTATCTTTCCATCGGCTGTCTTATATGTGCCCTGAGCCGTCATCATCTGATTATATTCATACTAACCTTGAGCATTCTGCTGGTGATCAGCGGACTTTCCAGTGTACTGGATGCACTGGAGCACCAAGCCCCAATCTGGGTAATCGATAGTGTGGCGTCCTTAAGCCCACTGTCACGCTTCACTCAGATTGATCACGGCGTGATTGTTCTTCGAGACTGTCTTTACTTTATCAGCGTCATAGTGGCCTCGCTCGCTGCGACGACCGTCATCCTCAACTACAAAAACAGCTGAGAGGGAGCGTTCTCGATGCGATCCGCACTGCACGCCGGTATGACACTGGTGGTCCTACTGTTGGTTTTCCTGGCCTTTAACCTGGTGTGGGTCGTTAAACTGCCTGATCTGCGCTGGGACGTCTCACACTCGAAAACCAATACTCTATCGGCGCCTGCACAGCAATTACTGGCATCCCTGGACAGTCCGCTGGATCTTTATTACTTCAATTCAAACGGTCACCCGAAAAAAAGCCACGCCACCCAACGCTATGCCAAGCGCGTAGAGGAAACGCTCAAGGCGTTCGAAGTGGCAGCACAGGGCATGATCAATCTGCACATTATCGACCCAGGCGCTTTTTCAGAGGACGCCTACAGGGCAGGGCTCTATGGGCTGGAAGACGAAGCGGGATTCTTTGGCCTCATTGGCACCCGAGACGGTCAGGCCGCGCAACGCATTACATCGTTCAGCGCCGACCGTGCAGCGTTGCTGGAATATGAAATCGGCCACTTGATCAACCAGTTACTCCACCCGCAACCGCCAGCCATCGGCCTGCTATCCGGGCTGCCGATCAAGGAACTGGCCGGCCCCCTGCTACAGGACCTGCAGCGGCACTTGAGCGTGGTAGAGCTGGAGCCGAGCGTGCACCGCGTGCCGGCGCACATCAAAGCGCTCATGCTTGTGCACCCTCGGACGCTACCTGAACAGGCCTTGTACGCCATTGATCAATTTGTACTGGGTGGTGGCAAACTGATGGTGTTTATCGACCCACTGAGCGAACAGGGTTCAAGGCAACAAGCCCTTAACCCTCGGCTGGAGGCGCTGCTGTCCAGCTGGGGCATCCGTATGCCGGCCGGCCAGGTGTTGATCGACAGTCGCTATGCCACGCAAGCGCCCTTGGGGACCGTTCCCACCACACTGAGCCTGCCCAGGCAGGCAATGGCCGCAAACGATATCAGCACCTGGAAACTGGACGCTGTCAGCGTATCGAGCAGCGGCGCCCTCTTCCCCCTCGACAAGCACCGCACACGCTTCACCCCCCTGCTGTACAGCTCCGAACAGTCTGCATTGCTGGAGGCCGGCAAGGTTGGCAAATCGTCCGATGCTGGCGAACCGTCTCCAGGCGGGGAACGTCACGTGATCGCCGCCCGCCTTGAGGGGCCGGCCTATTCGGCGTTTCCCGACGGTATTGGTGGCCAAGCCCCCGGGTTGCAGAAGGCGGCGCAGATTCAGGTAGTGGTGGTGGCGGACACAGACTTGCTCGTGCGCCCGTCAACTCGATCGACGCCCCACAGCAACAGCCTGTTTGTATTGAACACATTGGATAACCTGGCAGCGCCTCAAGCGCTTGCCGACATACGCCCACGGCCACTGACGGAATACGCGCTGCATGGCCTGGAGAACCAGCGCAAGGCCACCGCACGCGCCTACCAGGAACAGGCACGCGAACTGGAGCGGCGCCTGGCGCAAACAGAATACGAGTGGCAGCGCTTGAACCCAGCCGTGACAACCTTGGGTACCGAAACCGTCAATACCAATGCCCAATTACAAGCGCACAACAAGGAGCGCCTGCGCCTGGCGATGGAACTGCATGCACTGAAAGTGGCGGTATATGCGCCGCTGGATCGCCTGGTGCAAAACATCAAGCTGGGGGTGAGCGCACCGATACCCATACTGCTCTGCCTGACGGCCTGGGGCCTGTATCTGCGACGGCGGCGTCGACACGTAACACCGTGAAACGACTTAGCGACGCGCGATCAGCCCTTGCCTGGCAACGCGTGTCAGGTGACGGATCACCTCATCGGCGTCAGCGGCGCTGGGTGCCTGGATGACCGCAAGGTCAAAGCTGTTATTGGCAAAACGGGCGAGGGAATCGCCGTCTTCGACAAACTGGATCAGGAACGCCGAAGGCCGGCCGGTACGACGCGGCCAGCCATCCAGGTAACGCAGCAGCGTCGGCTGGTGTTTGCCGCCCAAGAGGATTTTCGGGTTGCGCTGAGTCAGGTCAGCGGTGATCGGGGCCAAGCGTATGAGGGGGCGTAGTGCGGTCATCGTGTCGTGTCTCTGCCTCAAAAGTCTGCGGGCAGGTGAGAGGCAACACCGAACCAGCGCTTTAGCGGAATTTCGAAGCAAAGTGATTGCTTCTGTCGGGACCGATAACGGCCACCCATGGCGCCCCGCAATTAGCTGTTTAAATCGGCGCATGAGCGGGCATCCTAGAGAAGCCGACGGGGCCATGTCAAGAATTGCGCGCAACGAAAAGGCCCGCACATGGCGGGCCTGGATAGGGTGTTGCAGGTGGCTCAGTTGGCGATGGCGCGGTCGGCAGACAGCTTGCCGGCACCTTCGAACAACACGGCCAGCGAGCCGCCCAGCAAGGCCAGTGCAAACTCATAACCATTGTTGGCCATGAACAGACCGTTGTGGATATGCACCGAGAAGATCGCGACCACCGACAGAATGGTCAGGCCCAAGGCCGCTGGGCGTACCAGCAAACCAATGATCAGCGCCAGGCCGGCAAAAAATTCAGTACCGCCGGACAACAGTGCCATCAAAGTACCCGGCGCCAGGCCGATGCTTTCCATCCACTGGGCAGTGCCTGCCAGACCATAGCCGCCAAACCAGCCGAAGAGTTTCTGCGAACCGTGAGCGGCAAAAATCACGCCGACAACAATACGCACAATGGTCAGGCCGTAACCGGCGCGGGTGGACAGCAGGTTTTTGATCAGTGGGCTCATGGGGGTAATCCTTTTCGATGTAGGGGTTGGTTGGCCGCTATATTAATCAGTTTATGGAATGATAAAAGCCGAAAAAATGCCTGATTAATATCGATTAAATCGATTGCTTCCGTGAGGCGATTTTCGGCACCGGTGGCTCCAGGGACTCCCGCTCCCGATCGAATGCCAAGTAGTATTTGTTGACGCTATTAACATAGCTGACGCTGCCCATTCCCACCTGCTCCATGGCAATACGCTCAACCTGGAAGAACCACTGGTTGGGGTTCAGCCCCCGGCGCTTGGCCTCGGTGCGCATCCCCTGCACCCGCTCCGGGCCCATGTTGTAAGCCGCCAAGACAAACGCCATGCGCTCGCGCTCGTTGAGCTTGGGGCTGGCGAAGAATTTGCGGCGGATCATCGCCAGGTAGCGAGCGCCCGCCTGCACATTGCTGTCCAGGCTTTCGATGTTGTTGACACCCACCCGCTGCGCCGCCGACGGGGTTATCTGCATCAGCCCGGTGGGCCCGCCACTGTTGCGTGCGCCGGGGTCGAGGGCGGACTCCTTGAAGGCCAGCGCGGCAAGGTTCAACCAGTCCATGCCCTGCTCGCGGGCGTGCTTTTGCAAGACCGGACGCAGTTTTTCCAGGCGCTGGCGGTCTACACGCGCCAGCGGATTGCGCACTTGATACAGGCGGCGGTAGATGCGCTGGAACGCCACATCCTGGTCGGAAGGCGTGTGATAGGTCTTGAGGAATCGATCAATGCTCGCGCGCAGCATCGACGCGTCCTGGCGTACGAACCAGTACTCGTCGCCCGGTTCGCTGATGGCCACCTGCTTGTCGAAGCGCAGCTTGGGCAAGATCTTCGACCACCGTTCGGCAATCGGCTTCTCCACAATGGTCAGGTGGAAAATACCCGCGTGGACCATCTCCAGCACATCTTCCACGGCCAGGGTCGGATCAACCCATTCCACTTTCACCGGCGGCTGCTTGTGCAGTGCCAGCTTCTGGTTGACCTGGTTGATGGCGTCCGCCGCCGCACTGCCGGTGGTCAGCGCCAGGGTGCGCCCGGACAGTTGCTCCAGCTTGGTAAACCGCCGTTCGCCCTTCACCCCCACCAGCCATAACGGTACGCCGCTGGCAATCGGGTCACTGGTGCTGATCTTGTGCGCGGCCTTGACGTCGAGCAGTTCACCGGGGGCGACCAAGTCACCTTCGCCACGGGCCAGGGCGCCGAGCAACTGGTCCTTGGCCTTGGGAATGATCTTGAGGTTGATCTCCTGGCCATCGCGGGCGTGGCCGTTGAGGTATTGCTCAAAGGCGCGCAGGCGATGGTATTCGACGCCGATGGCCTGGCCTTGCACTTCGCCGGAACTGTTGCGGCTCTGGTTGACCAATACACGCAGGGTACGGCTGGCGCGAATTTCCGCCAGGTCGCGGACCTTGCCGGGCTTGGTCACTTCCAGCGGCCCGTCGAGACGCGCGACCGCCGTCATGGGCAGCAGCAACGTCAGGCACAACATAAGAGACGCCGAGGGTCGGATCATCCGCTCTCCGGAAAGAAAACTGGCCAACGCCCTCGCGAAATACGAGGCGGTGGGGGTCAGAAACAGAGCGCTTTCAGCGCTGGCAAGACGCGCAACGGTGACACAGGGCAAAGCGTTCAGCCAACCACGATGTCGGTTGCGACGTTCAAAGACAGCGATAACTCGTTGTAGTTCTTCGTTTTTCTTATAAATCTACAGCTCTGATATGCTTTCCGGCCGCAGGCGGAGATAGCACCATGCAACTCATTGATATCGGCGTCAACCTGACCAACCCCAGTTTCGACGAGAAGCACCAGGCCGTGCTCGACCGTGCCTACGCCGCTGGCGTGCAACAATTGATCCTCACCGGCACCAGCCTCGACGGCAGCGAACAGGCCCTGGAACTCTGCGTAAAACTCGATGAAAGCGGCCAGCGCCTGTTCAGCACCGCCGGCATCCACCCCCACTCCGCCAGCGACTGGAATGGCGACAGCGCCCAGCGCCTGCGCGGTTTGCTCAGCGAAAGCCGCGTGCGTGCGGTGGGCGAATGCGGGCTGGATTTCAACCGGGATTTCTCCCCCCGCCCGCAACAGGAAAAAGTCCTCGAAGAACACCTGGCCCTGGCCGTCGAGCTGAAACTGCCGGTGTTCCTCCACGAACGTGACGCCAATCAGCGCCTGCTGGACATCCTCAAGGACTACCGCGACCACCTGAGCGCCGCCGTGGTGCATTGCTTCACCGGCGAGCAGCAGGCGCTGTTCAGCTACCTCGACCTGGATTTGCACATCGGCATTACCGGCTGGATCTGCGACGAGCGCCGTGGGACGCACCTGCACCCGCTGGTCAGGGAAATTCCCCGGGGTCGCCTGATGCTGGAAAGCGACGCGCCCTACCTGCTGCCGCGCACCCTGCGGCCCAAGCCGAAAAACGGCCGCAACGAACCGGCCTATCTGCCCGAAGTGCTGCGCGAAGTCGCCCTGCATCGCAACGAGACCGAGGAAGACCTGGCCGAGCACAGCAGCGCCTGTGCCCGCGCGTTTTTTGGCTTGCCCGCCGTGGAGTAATGCGGCGCATTGACCCATGTCAAAAGCGCTTTCCTGAATAGCGGCACAATACTGGCACCTTGCCAATGCTGTTTCCGCTATCAGAGAAAACCTTCCATGGGTGCCTGGCTTAGCAACATCTCGCTGAAGTACAAATTCTGGGCCGTCAACGCGGTCGCTTTCATCACCACCTTGTTGCTGGTGCTGTACGCCGTGCAGCTCGAACAACAAGCGCGCAGCGACGCTTCCCAAGCGTCGGCGCAGGCCCAGGCGCGCGTGCTCAGCGCCTGGCCAGCCGGCACACCGTTGCCCAAGGGCGAGCACTGGCTGGCCTTTTCCCGTGGCCAAGTCCCACAACTGGCGGATCAGGATCTGACAGCCCTGGGCAGCGCCACGGGCTGGGTCGAACTCAACCACATGCCCTGGTTCGGCGAAAACCCACTGCTGGGCGCCGACGTGGTGGCCCGCGCCGACGGCCAGTACGTTGCGGTGCTGGCCTACGCGCCAAGCTTGAGCCAGGTCTTTGAAGATCGCTTTGCCAACTACGCCGTCGCCGTCGCCATCCTGATGCTGGCGATGCTCGGTGCATCGCAGTTGCTGATCCGCTTCCTGCTCAGCCAGCTCAACACCCTCAAGGACGTGATGCTGCACGTGGAAAAAACCGGCGACCTCTCCGCCCGTGTGCCACTGGCGTGCAAGGATGAAGTCGGGCAGATGGCCAGCGCCTTCAACGCCATGCAGGCCGGCTACCAACGGGTGGTCAACACCGTGGCGCGCACCGCCCAGCAACTGGATGACGGCGCCGCACGCCTGGCCAGCAGCATGAACGAGGTGCAACACGGCATGCTCGGCCAGCAAAGCGAAACCGACCAGGCCGCCACTGCCATCAACGAGATGACCGCCACCGTCTACCACATCGCCCAACACGCCGGCGCCACCCGCGACCTGTCCCAGACCGCCGACTCCCTCGCCGGCAGCGGCCAGGAAGTAGTGACCCGCGTGCAACGCTCGATTGCCGGGCTGTCCACCGGCGTGCAGCAGACCGCCGAGATGATCCAGAAACTGGCCGAAGACAGCCAGAAAATCAACGGCGTGGTCGGGGTGATCCACAGCATCGCCGAACAGACCAACCTGCTCGCCCTCAACGCCGCCATCGAAGCCGCCCGCGCCGGCGAAATGGGCCGTGGCTTTGCGGTGGTCGCCGACGAAGTGCGCAACCTGGCCAAGCGCGTGCAAAGCTCCACCGACGAAATCACCCGAATGGTCTCCGCCCTGCAAGCCGGCACCCGCGACGCGGTGGACTTTATGCAGGAAAGCTCGTTCAAGGCCGATGACTGCGTGCAACAAGCCCTCGAAGCCGGTAACGCCCTCGCCGAAATCACCAGCGCCGTGGCGCAGATGCGCGAGAGCAACACCCAGATCGCCGTCGCCGCCGAGCAGCAAAGCCATGTGGCAGAAGAGATGAACCGGGCAGTGGTGAGCATTCGCGACGTCACCGAAAACACCGTGCAACAAACCGTGGAGTCGGCAACCACCAGTAATGAGCTGGCGACCTTGGCGGGCGAGTTGAGCAAGGCCATTGGGCAACTTAAGTTGTAAGTTAACGCAGGCTGGCTCTCGCTCTGGCTCTCGCTCTGGCTCTGGCTCTGGCTCTGGCTCTGGCTCTGGCTCTGGCTTTTCAGCTTTTGATCTTAGGCGCCCCGTCAACCACGCTGGCCGAACGCAGGCTTGAATCCGTGGGTAACCCGGCAGGACGCCGGGTTAGCCGTCCTGGGCCAAGGATGGCCCATGACGGCGGCCCACGGATTCAAGCCGGAGTGAGGGCACACCGAGCCTAAGCGAGGTGCCGAGTGGTGGGGCGAGGACCTTTTGCTTACTTTTGGGTCCCTCCAAAAGTGAGCCGCTGTAAGAGCGGAACCCTAAGTGGCCGTTACCGCAGCAACGGATATGTACTCCGACCCAAAGCCCTCCAGCGCCTCACACATAGCTATCGCAGGCAAGCCAGCTCCCACATTTTGAACCGGTTTACACCCGGTAAAAATCGCCCGGCCGTCACGGGTACAGCAGCAATGCTGAAAGTTGTGCAGATCCCTATAGCCCCCATAGCCAGCCTTGATTCGCCGCCCCGCCC
>NZ_JAFLWU010000069.1:0-843 GCF_017316265.1 Pseudomonas sp. Marseille-Q1929 | reverse complement strand
TGCGAGGAGCGTATTGTTATGTCCCGTCGACCCCAAGAACCGAATAACCACGAACACCACCACGACCACTGCGAACCCAATCCCGACGGCGAATACTTGCCCAAGACAGTATCCGGCCCGCCCAAGCCCGCGCGCCGGGGCTCAGACGCCTCTTCCAGCCACCCGGTATGCCGCCCTCATTCCAACCATTTGCCCAAGCCACCACCTGGCCCGGCCAAGCCGCCGCCCACTCGAGTTGAAGACCTGGACACGCCTTATTCTGCTTACCCCTCAGTGACGATCAGCCATCTGCCCGGCGAAAGCATGTATGCGTACGGAATGGGCCTGCGCCATACGGTTCCCTATGCAACCTGGATTTTCGAGAAGTGGTATACATGGTCACTTCTCGACTTCTACGCGCTTTATTTCGATCACGCGTCACTGCCAGTCGCCAGCGACAATGTCATGGTTGATCAGCCGATTTATTCGTTATCAGTGGCTGAGGAACATGTGCCTGAAGGCGATGTGCAGGTACGCGGGCTTGTCCAGCGCGTAGGTAGCGGCAACCAAAGCACTTCGCCCTGGCAGACGATCTTGGTCAAGCGGACGAAGCCCGGCGGGACAGATGTGGATCCGGGCTCGCCATGGCATTCGGGTCTGAAGATGAGCGTCGTGGGCTTTCCCGAAGGCTCGACCCTCAATCCATTTAATGTTGGCCCAGGCGTTACGGTCAAAATTGAACGCTATGAAAACATCCGTCGTAACGATTTGATCAGCGTGTCCTGGGACGGCAATTATGTGCCTCACCGGGTGACGGACGATGAAGCCGCCGGTGTTGTCGATATCCTCGTTTTTATCGATATA
>NZ_JAFLWU010000068.1:0-871 GCF_017316265.1 Pseudomonas sp. Marseille-Q1929 | reverse complement strand
CGTATCCCCCTTACCGTTGAAGGGCGCCAGGATGTCCGGCGTTATGGGTCGAGGGCCGCCTGGGGGGCCTGCCAGTTGCGGATCGGTGTAAACGATATTGCCGCCTGTGGCGGAGATATGTTCCATGTACAGCGTCTCGATCCAGCCTGGGTCATAGGGCTCGTAGTGAGGGATGTGTACAAGGCCGGTGACATCAGGGTCGATCAAGCCCAGGTCAATGGGCTGGTAATCGGGGGCAGGCATTTCAACGGGTGTGCCAACAACCGTCACAGTATGACTGCCTGACTGGCCTCGAATAGCACCGCTGGCCTCGTAATAAACGAAGGAAATACTGAATGAACCGCCCACCCAGTTTGCAACATGGTGATTGGCAAGCGGCACCAAGACGTTGTAGGTGTTGAAGTCCGGCGCCGCTGGCAACACTACGGTTTCAGTGGTGCCATCCAACAAAGTGGCCTTCACAGTGACGATGACGTAACGGCGCGGGTTGGGTGCAGGTAGCGTTCGGTCGGTAAAACAGCGTACTTGCAGATCTCCTTCACTGTCAGTATCCCAATCCAGTAAGTCTGTTGGGACACCGTCGAGCTCAAACTCCGGTGGCTCGCGGAAGCTCGGGTCCAGTTCACTGTCTAGAACATACTGCTTGGAGAACCGATATTTATCACCGGCTTGGTTTTCTACAACATCCTGGACCGTAAACCTGACGGTGATCGTCCCAAAAAGATTACCCAGCAAAATAACGGTTATATCGATAAAAACGAGGATATCGACAACACCGGCGGCTTCATCGTCCGTCACCCGGTGAGGCACATAATTGCCGTCCCAGGACACGCTGATCAAATCGTTACGACGGATGTTTTCATAGCGTTCA
>NZ_JAFLWU010000067.1:0-871 GCF_017316265.1 Pseudomonas sp. Marseille-Q1929 | reverse complement strand
CGTATCCCCCTTACCGTTGAAGGGCGCCAGGATGTCCGGCGTTATGGGTCGAGGGCCGCCTGGGGGGCCTGCCAGTTGCGGATCGGTGTAAACGATATTGCCGCCTGTGGCGGAGATATGTTCCATGCACAGCGTCTCGATCCAGCCCGGGTCATAGGGCTCGTAGTGAGGTATGTATACAAGACCGGTGACAGCAGGGTCGATCAAGCCCAGGTCGATGGGTTGGTAATCGGGGGCAGGCATTTCAACGGGTGTGCCAACAACCGTCACAGTAAGACTGCCTGACTGGCCTCGAATAGCACCGCTGGCCTCGTAATAAACGAAGGAAATCCTGAATGAACCGCCCACCCAGTTTGCAACATGGTGATTGGGAAGCGGCACCAAGACGTTGTAGGTGTTGAAGTCCGGCGCCGCTGGCAACACGACGGTTTCAGTGGTGCCATCCAACAAAGTGGCCTTCACAGTGACGATGACGTAACGGCGCGGGTTGGGTGCAGGTAGCGTTCGGTCGGTAAAACAGCGTACTTGCAGATCTCCTTCACTGTCTGTATCCCAATCCAGTAAGTCTGTTGGGACACCGTCGAGCTCAAACTCCGGTGGCTCGCGGAAGCTCGGGTCCAGTTCACTCTCTAGAACATACTGCTTGGAGAACCGATATTTATCACCGGCTTGGTTTTCTACAACATCCTGGACCGTAAACCTGACGGTGATCGTCCCAAAAAGATTACCCAGCAAAATAACGGATATATCGATAAAAACGAGGATATCGACAACACCGGCGGCTTCATCGTCCGTCACCCGGTGAGGCACATAATTGCCGTCCCAGGACACGCTGATCAAATCGTTACGACGGATGTTTTCATAGCGTTCA
>NZ_JAFLWU010000066.1:0-896 GCF_017316265.1 Pseudomonas sp. Marseille-Q1929 | reverse complement strand
GTCGCCGTTGACGAAAAGCGCATGATCAACTGCCGCGCCGACCTCAACCAACTCGTGCCGTTCAAGTACGACTGGGCCTGGCAGAAGTACCTCGACGGCTGCGCCAACCACTGGATGCCGCAAGAGGTCAACATGACCGCCGACATCGCCGTGTGGAAAGACCCCGAAGGCCTGACCGACGACGAGCGTCGCATCGTCATGCGCAACCTGGGCTTCTTTTCCACCGCCGACTCCCTGGTTGCGAACAACCTGGTGCTGGCCGTGTACCGCCTGATCACCAACCCGGAGTGCCGCCAGTACATCCTGCGCCAGGCCTTCGAAGAGGCGATCCACACCCACGCCTACCAATACTGCATCGAATCGCTGGCCATGGATGAAGGCGAGATCTTCAACATGTACCACGAGATCCCATCGGTCGCTAAAAAAGCCGCCTGGGGCCTGAAATACACCCGTTCGATCTCCGATCCGAAGTTCGAAACCGGCACCGTCGACACCGACAAAGAGCTGCTGCGCAACCTGGTCGCCTACTACTGCGTCCTGGAAGGCATCTTCTTCTACTGCGGCTTCACCCAGATCCTGTCCATGGGCCGCCGCAACAAAATGACCGGCGTGGCCGAGCAGTTCCAGTACATCCTGCGCGATGAGTCGATGCACCTGAACTTCGGTATCGACGTGATCAACCAGATCAAAATCGAAAACCCACACCTGTGGGATGCCGAGATGAAGGAAGAAGCGACCCAGATGATCCTGCAAGGGACCCAGCTGGAAATCGAATACGCCCGCGATACCATGCCGCGCGGTGTACTGGGCATGAACGCGGCGATGATGGAGGACTACCTCAAGTTCATCGCCAACCGTCGCCTGTCGCAGATTGGCTTGAAGGAAGAATACCCAGG
>NZ_JAFLWU010000065.1:0-1247 GCF_017316265.1 Pseudomonas sp. Marseille-Q1929 | reverse complement strand
TGTGGGAGCAACTGTCTTGGCAGCTTTTCAAAAAGCATCATTAAGGCAGCCATAAAACCGCCCACAGCCTATGCCGTGTACTACTCCACTAGTGATCGCGTAGTTGATTACGCTACGCGATCGCTCCACTCTGAGCCGTCTCGGATCATTGCATTCAGGCGAATCAACAACACTCGCATGCAGGCGATAAGCGCTACTTTTGCGCACTTTCCTTTATCTCGCAGAGCTTTATATCGAGCGTTGAGTTCAGGCTGAAAGCGAATAGCAGACCAGCACGCCATGTAGAGCGAGCGTCGGACTGAGAATCTTCCACCACTGATATAGCGCTTACCCTGGTACTTGCCACTGTCGTTGTTATACGGTGCAAGGCCCGCGAGTGCGGCGATTTCACGACGTCCAACGCTGCCCAGTTCGGGCAGGTAGGCCATTAAGCTGGCAGCGGTAATGAGCCCTATTCCTTTGACCGAGCACAATTGTGAAACCCTTTTTTGATCAAGGGTTTCGGCGCTCTGGCGAATCTGTGCGTCGAGTGACCCTATAACTTTGGTCAGATAATCGATATGGCTTTTCAGCAGGGATTTAACAGCATCAGAAGAGGCTGTTTTTAGGCGCCGCTCGTCGTCGCTTCGTTGCTGAACAAAGTTCTCGCGCTGGTGCACCAACGCCCGTAAATCGTCTTGCTCAGGGCTGGTAGGCTGGCTTTTGGGGGGATTGATAGTGGTCGCGAAATGGGCGAGAAGCTTTGCGTCTATTGGGTCGGTTTTAGCTTGCAGCCCCAACGCTCGGGCAAAGCTTCTGGCCCGGCTGGGATTAATCCTCACAACTTCCAAATCTGCCGCCTGAAGTGCTTTCATGACCTGGCGTTCGTAACCACCCGTCGCCTCCAGCACCACACGACTAACGTGGTGACTCTTCAGCCAACGAATCAGCCGTGAAAAACCGGCCGCTGTGTTAGAGCAGCTCATCCCCTCAGCTTGGGAATCGAGCTGAACTTCAAGATCGTCTTTTGAAACATCGATGCCTGCAAACATGGCCAAACCCTCTTACACTCAAAAGTGAGAGCGCTCTGGCGGGGCCCACGCTTGTAACTGTTCGAGGTCGGCTCGTTCAACTGTTCGGGCTCAATAACCAGAGTGGAGAGGTGGATGGCAGCTTAGGCTCCCACACGTGCTTCAAGCACCGCTGTCGGTCAGCTTGCCATCCACCGCTCTCATCCACAGTCTAATCCCGGCGAAAGACACAAGCTG
>NZ_JAFLWU010000064.1:0-1306 GCF_017316265.1 Pseudomonas sp. Marseille-Q1929 | reverse complement strand
GCCGGTATGACTCACCCACATGGGTTACAAATCAGTTCACGCACATAGGTAACAGTTTTTAACTGGCAGGGTCGATTTCGCGAGGATCTGACCATGCCCTGGAGAGAGCTGAAACCTATGGATCTCAAAGTGATGTTCATTGCTGAGTACCTGTCTGACAAGCACAGCTTTAGCCGGCTGTGCCAGGACTTTCAGATCAGCCGAAAGACGGGCTATAAATGGGTCGAACGCTATGAAGCCGAGGGCCCCAGCGGGCTTGATGAACGTAGCCGCCGCCGTCATCACCAGACCTACGTGGTGCCCTTGGCCGTAAGGCAGGCAATCGTCGAACTTCGCTCTATTGGCGAGACTGTTCCGGGGCCAAAGAAGATCCAGAACAGTTTGAGGCAGCGCTTTCCAGGCGAAGATCCCCCGTCGAAAACGACCATTTACAACATTCTTAAGGCAGCCGATTTGATCACGCCTAGGCCTCTACGTCAGCGTGTGGCTGTCTATCCGAAACCTTTGCGCAAGGCGGAAACGCCTAATCAACTCTTCAGCGCCGACTACAAGGGCCAGTTTCTGACAGGGGCAGGTGTGTGGTGCTATCCACTGACAATCATGGATCACGCTAGTCGCTTCTTACTGGCTTGCGAGAGCATGGCCAGCACCAACCTGAAGGAGACCCAGCAAACCTTTGAGCGGGTTTTCCGCGAATATGGGATGCCTGATCGCATCCGCACTGATAACGGTGTGCCGTTTGCGAGTAAGGGGCGTGCTGGACTATCGCAATTATCGATTTGGTGGCTGCGACTTGGGATCATTCCTGAGCGAATTGAGCCGGGCCGACCGGATCAAAATGGCCGCCACGAACGCATGCATCGAACGCTGAAAAGTACGTTGCCCCAGCCGCCTGCGATAGCATGGGAGGCTCAGCAAAAGCACTTTGATCGTTTTATGCAGCACTACAATTATGAGCGAGGACATGAAGCGCTGGGGCAAAAAACACCTGCTGCATGCTATACGCCTTCACTCCGGGCTTACCCGGAGAAGCTGCCGGAAATGGGGTACGCGAGCCATGTTGAGTGTTACCTAGCTGATTGCAGTGGAATCATTAATCGAGCAGGTCTACGTATTTACGTTGGCCATCTGCTCAGGCACCAAACGATAGGGATGGAGATGATTGGTGATGACATATGGTCGGTCATCTTCGGCCCGGTAGTACTCGGCCGTGTCGATGCCAGAGATGCTAAGAACGGCTATGTTTCAATCAAAGTGTCACCTATGTGAATGCACTTTTTTGTAACCCATGTGGTTGTTCCGTACA
>NZ_JAFLWU010000063.1:0-1312 GCF_017316265.1 Pseudomonas sp. Marseille-Q1929 | reverse complement strand
TGTACGGACCGGAGACATGGTGGACACATGTGCGCGGACATGGTTGACACATTATGAGCCATAGTCAGGCTTGCTCACGTCGAACGTTCTTAGGAAGTGATGGCAGAAATAGACGTCAAATAGCCCGTCCCTTTCAGGGTTAGGTCGTATTGCGATGTGATGCCCAACCAAGCCTTTGGCAATGCTGAAGTAGCATTTCTGAAAACGAAATCGGCTGTGATACACCTTTGCCAATACATCGTCTGGCCCGTATTCAAACTCCGACAACTGCTGCGGATAAGCCCAGGGACTGGCCCGATACCGGTCCATGGGCACCTGATAGTCCAACGCTTGATGAGGGCGTTGCAGGTTGTAAATATCACGCCATCGATCAAACGCTGTTTGAGCTTCCCCGATGGTGGAAAATTGACGTCCATCAAGCACTTCGGCTTTGAGTGAACGGTGAAAACGCTCGATTTTTCCATTCGTTTGAGGATGGTAAGGCCGGCTGAAGCTGATCCGAATCCCTAAACGAATCAGCCAGATACTCAGCTCTGTGATTTCCCCTGGATTGCGGGGTGAGCCCCATGGTGGACCGTTATCTACATTGATACGGGCCGGTAGGCCGAAACGCTGAAATACCTCAACGATCTTCTCCTTGACCGTCGCTCCACGCTCGTTTTCACAGGCCTGAATAGCCAAATTGAATCGTGAGTGATCGTCTAGCAAGGTCAGGGGATGGCATCGGCCTTCTTGCGTCGCAAAATGTCCTTTGAAATCCATCTGCCAAAGATCATTAGGCGCATCATGCTCAAACCTGTGCTTTGCCTCTTGTTCCTTCGCAACAGGCTGAATCAGCCCGTGCCGGCGCAGGACATTCGTGACGGTGCTGGGAGCAATCTGCTTTTTCAGGAGGTTGCTGATTGTGCGTCCGCCCCATGCGGGATGTTCTTTTCTGAGCGCTAAAACTTCCGCTTCCAGAGTGGCAGGCGTCAGTTTGGGGCTAGTAGCAGGCTTGCGGGACTTCTCTCGTAATCCCGACTGGCCATGCGTCTCGTGGCGGTTAAGCCACTTATAGGCCGTTTGAGGGCTAATGCCGAATCGCCGACACAGCTCTCGTTTATTACTGCCGGGCTGCCGTGCTAAGGCAACAAACTCTTCTTTCAGGCTCATGGCATCTCTCGTGTTCCAAGGCATGATGGCTTCCCGGCGAAGTTGGCTCGCCGAAAAGTGTCCACCATGTCCCCGCACACCCGTCAACCATGTGTCCGGTCCGTACAGGCTTTTCCAAAGTGACCCGCTGTAAGAGCGGAACCATAAGCCGCCGTTACCG
>NZ_JAFLWU010000062.1:0-1913 GCF_017316265.1 Pseudomonas sp. Marseille-Q1929 | reverse complement strand
CGGCAGTCACAGTGATCTGCGCATTATTGGCCAACGCCGTCAACCAACTGCGCAATACCGCCTTGTTCACCAACCCATTCGCCGCTTCCGTTGAAGTAATCAATGCACCACCGGCACCCAGTACGTCCAGCGGTGTAACGCCCGCACTGCTGCAAGTAATCCAGGCACGTTGATCACTGTTGCTCAGCGCCCATTTAGCCAACGACGCCTGCCCGTCACCGGTAAAGGCATTCAGGTCCAGCGTCGAGCCACTGGCCAACCCGTTGATCCGTGGACCTGCCAGGCTGGCGGCCGGAATGGCGCTTACCTTGACGGTCTGAACTTCCGATGGAATCGGGTCCGTCACACCTTCTGATTTTACCGAGTATTGCAACTGCACCGTACTGTTCACACTGCGGTGCAACACTTTGGCATTGGTCAAGTTAAACACCACCTGTCCGCCTGCGACGCCATTGAGGGCTGTTTCATAGTGCGTGCCATCGGCATACATCCACTTCAGCGTGATGCGGTCCTTGCCACTCATTCCGTCGTATTTGACGGTCACCGTCGTGTTGTGCTCTATGGTCTGCGGGGCCACTGTTACATTCGGCCCGGTACCCGAAGCACCATTGATAAACGGATGCGGCAACACACTCGGCAGAGCCTGGACAATAAGGTTAGCCACACCAAACAGGATCGCCGTGGTTTTATCCGAGCTTTCAGCCAGACTGACCCAGAACTCAATGGTCAGTGCCGAGCCGTCGTCGAGCAGTTTCAGCTTGTCGACAGGAGTGGGTGGCCGGATGCCGTTGGTGACGCCGTCTTCCGTCACCAGGTTGGCGGTGTAGGTATCTTCGGTCCAGGTGAGCCCACCTTTGGTGCCGGTATAGCGCATCCACATTCTTTGATTTTCATGCCTAAAGTGCCACGCCGATACACGGGTGCGCGCGTTCGGGTCGAGGAGCCCCAGGTTCAGTATCGGGCCGTCAATACCGTCGATTTTCGGCGTTGGCAAGCCTGTCAACGGCAATAGCCGCAAACGGACAATCTCGGAATGATAGGGAAACGAGCCACGATTGAATCGGTACTGCACGTCAATCGTGCTGCCGCCTTCACGAATGCACTTGGCGATCGTGCGCGGCAAAAATGTCACACTTGTTTCATGCGTGGCCGCGTTGCCTGGCGCGTCCAGTGTGGTGCTGCCTATGCCATCTGCGCTGAACCAGTCGAAATAGATGCGGTCCGTCGCAAGCGTTGGGTTGATTCGGGCGAGGACGGTAGCGCCTGCCAGTGCAGCGAGCGGGTTGAGTTCATCGGGTGATAGCGAAGCGCCGACAATCACCGGCCGGCCCAGGAACACGCCAGCGCCGACGGTGAGGTCCAACACTTCCGAGCGCAGGATGACTTTGGGTGGCCCGTCACGCTCCAGGCTGTAAAGGATGCGCAGGCTGCCATTGAGGTTGAGGTCGAGGATCTTGCGGTCCACGTTGAACTTCAGTGCTTGCCCGGCAGTGGCAGGGTTGATGTTGATGACACCGCTGTCGGAACCGCCCAGGGCTGAACCGATAATGGTCCAATGGATTCTGTCTCTATCCAGCGTGCCGGTGTAAGGCAGTGTCAGCAACGGGTTCCCCACCACATGGCTGGGGTTCACGTTGTTGCCTATGCGACCTTGTAGTTCGGGTTTTGGCATATCCGCTATCCGTGGCCCCACTTGGACGGTCAGAACCGCGGATTTGCGTGTTTTCAGTACGCCGCCTGCGCCGTGCAAACCTGGCGCGCCATCGTTCACCGTGTAATAGATCTGCGTATCCCCCTTACCGTTGAAGGGCGCCAGGATGTCCGGCGTTATGGGTCGAGGGCCGCCTGGGGGGCCTGCCAGTTGCGGATCGGTGTAAACGATATTGCCGCCTGTGGCGGAGATATGTTCCATG
>NZ_JAFLWU010000061.1:0-3995 GCF_017316265.1 Pseudomonas sp. Marseille-Q1929 | reverse complement strand
CCAGTCTAGGGGGCTATAGATCGCCAGTCATCAGTAGCTCTCTCAGTATGCTGAGATTTTTCCTGATTTCAGCTTCTACCTTTCCAGAATAATCAAGTGCCTCAAGCGTATTCTTTGTTTGGTTCATTGCCTCTGCTATTATATCAATGGCAGTTTTTCTTGATGCTGCCATATTTTCTAGAGTCTGTTCCCCTGCATCTAGCATTGTTACGATATCTTGTTTGCTTAACTTATCATAATTCACGTTACGGAGTTGCTCTAGTATTAACTCTTGATCCGACATATATGATCCTCTTTATTATTATCGATTTGTTGTTTATGATAATATTAATTATTTCATTGTTCCAGAAAAAAACAGCTGGGATAGTGTATCATAAAAAATATATTTCGAGCGAATGGGGAAAGTCGGTCGAGCCATGCGCATAACCAATCCATGGCATTGGACGCACAGTATATCGTTACCGGTGGATAAATGAATTAACCGCTCAATCCACTAGGTTGCGACGACGCAATCAGTTCGTGGACGGTGCGGTTTATCTATTACCCCCTCTAGATAAATGAGCAGGGACAAACTTCGCCACCCAAGATGGCACTTTTTCTACCGGCATGGGTTTCGCAATACCATAGCCTTGCGCTACATCACAACCTAGCTTCATCAGCAACACTCCGTGCTCAACCGTTTCCACCCCTTCAGCAATAACCTCGCGGTTAAACGATTTCGCTAGGCCGATGATCGCCTTAGTCAGCCCCAAGCTGTCTTTATCGATGAGTATGTCGCGTATAAAAGATTTGTCTATCTTGATTGACTGCGTGGGCAGTTGTTTAAGGTAGCTCAGCGATGAATACCCAGTTCCAAAGTCGTCCAACGAAAATGTCACACCCAGATCCTGGCAAGCAATGAGGCACTGAGTGACATGTGATAAGTGTTCTATCACCACTGATTCGGTAATCTCAATATCCAACATCTGCGGCAAAACATTAGGGTGGCTGTCCAGCAAAAACTTTAGGGACTTTACAAAGTTTTCTTTTTTCAAATGTAATGCTGCAATGTTTACACTCACAGACCACGAATGACCCAAGTCCGCCCATTGTTCTATTTGACTGAGCGCCTGATCTATGACCCACTCGCCGATCTCCACGATCAGATCGCTCTGCTCAATCAACGGTATAAAATACTGCGGTAATATAAGTCCATCTCGCGGATGCTGCCAACGCAATAGTGCTTCAAAACCAATCACTGCCCCACTGCTCAAACTTATTTTTGGTTGATAATGCAAGCATAACTCACCATCATGTAACGCTTGGCGAACCCGTATTACGGTATCAAAAGCTGATTTATCCATCTTATCTTTTGATACATCAAACAAATGGAAACAGTTACGGCCACTTTGTTTGGCCTTATACATAGCCTGATCGGCATGACGTAGCAGTGTATCGGCATTCTCATTATCGTTTGGATAGAGCGTCACACCGATACTGGCGGAAATATTAATGCCTATGCCATCGATGATGTAGACGGCGGAAAGGGCAGCTAAAAGCCTCTGCAGGGCGCTTTCCAACACCTTGGGATCCCGCACACCCAAAATCAGCACGAACTCATCGCCTCCCAAACGGGCTACGGTATCTTCGATACGCATACTATGTTTCAGGCGATCAGCCACCGCCACTAACAGACGATCACCTATCTCGTGGCCATAGCGGTCGTTAATCTGCTTAAACCCATCGAGATCAAGCACGCCCACGGCAACCGTGCTGGGCTGGCTCTTTGCTTTGACAATAGCCTGATCAAGCGCTTTGGACAGCAAAAAACGATTTGGAAGACCCGTCAGCTCGTCGTGCTCAGCCTGCCATTGCAAGGTTTCCAGAAACTTCCGCTTTTCGGTCACATCGAAACGAATGGAAACGTATTTCTGCACCCGCTGGCTGGCATCATCGTACATGGGTACAATGGTGCTCTCTACCCAATACAGGCTGCCATCCTTTTTACGGTTGCAAATTTCACCTTTCCATACCTGCCCACGTGAAACTTTTTTCCACATATCAATAAAGAACTCAGGGGGATGCTGCCCTGAGTTTAGTATGCGGTGGTTTTGCCCAATCAACTCCTGTGCGCTATAGCCAGAAATATCACAGAACTGTTCATTGACATAGGTGATTATTCCGGATTTATCGGTTTCCGAGAAAATAGCTGCCGCATCCACCGCTGCACGGTATCTTGCACTCATATATAAACCTAATTCACCAAAATAGTCATAAAGTCACTACCTGTTGAACCGTTCAACCAACGAGTTTAAACCACGGGATGTACTTTCAAGTTCGCGGCCACGAATCACGGCGGAGTTAGCATTCTTCGCTGTTCTCTCAACCGTTCCCGCTACGTTATTAATCTGCCGAGCAATATCTTCAGCGACACTAGCCTGCTCTTCTGAAGCGGCTGCCATTTGCTGGCTCATACCACTGATCCGTTCAACAGCATCGCGAATGCCTTGGAGAGCACACTGCGCCTCTATAACTTGCTGTACACCGTGGTCGGCCTCGCGAATACCGAGTTTGGCAATGCTCACAGCCTCATCTGCGCCTTTTTTAAGGGTTTCAATGACGTTTTGAATTTGTTGAGTCGATACGCGGGTTTTAGCGGCCAAGGCCCGGACTTCATCAGCTACTACCGCAAAACCACGACCCTGCTCACCAGCCCTAGCCGCTTCAATTGCAGCGTTGAGAGCGAGTAGGTTGGTTTGATCAGCAATGGCTTGAATCACCCCCGCAGCAGCCATAATTTGCTGGGTTTCATTGGCAAGGTAATCCACAGCAGTGCTGATATTCGTGACGGTACTGGCCAGCAACTGAATGGCCTCACGGGAAGTACCGGCGACTTTATCACCTTGTTCAGCCAGTTCATTTGCTGCTTGCGCTTCCATGGCGGTTTTTTGAACATGCCCTGCCACTTCGTTGATTGAGGCCGCCATCTCCGTCATGGCGGCTGCCGTCATGTCCGTTTCCGCTCGCTGCTCCAGCAAGGCATTTTCAGTTTGGTTCGAGAGTAAGGAGGAATGCGCAGCGGCTTCAGCCACTTGGCTGGCCAGATCGCTTAGCCGAGTCAGTGCGGTTTTAAGGCGTGCATCCTCACTAATCAATATCATTTCCAACTGCGCTGAAGGGCCATACGTATCGCTGTAAGTGATGGCGCTAATCGGATCTGAAAAAGCGTCAGGGGCGCATTTCATGATATGACTCAACTGATGTTCCAGCCGCGTATAGGACCACCATCCTGTAACGAGAAAGAGCACGGCAGTTACCGCTTGTGCTGCCAGGCTTGGCAGCACGCTAGCCGCACCTATTGCCAACGCAGCCGCAGTTGCAGGTAAGACCATCCTCCTCATGAATGCCGCATAATGACGATTTTGGGGAATGGAATTTTTACCTGCACGCAACCGGTCATACAGCTTTTGTGCGCGATCAATTTGCTCCCGAGTCGGCTTGACTCTAACGGACTCGTAGCCTGTTAAGCGGCCATCTTCGAGAATAGGTGTCACATACGCACTGACCCAATAGAAGTCACCATTCTTGCAGCGATTCTTGATGATACCCATCCAGCTTTTGCCAGCCTTCAGATAGCCCCACATCAGCCCGAAAACAGCTGGAGGCATGTCGGGATGACGAACCAAATTGTGCGGACTGCCCAACAACTCTTCACGAGAATAGCCACTTATTCTCATAAACTCGTCATTCACATAGGAAATATTCCCATTCGTATCCGTAGCAGAGATCAATCGCTGCTGGACTGGAAATATTTGTTCAACGGTTGTGACAGGCAGGTTCGAGCGCAAGATGAGTCTCCATGAGCAATAATGGCATTATGCCATAAGGCGTGACTAAAGGGTCATGCGAAATAAAGGGAAATCACAGAGCACTGAGATGTTTGTACGCTAAGCCATGGTTCTCAGCTGCAACCATTATCTGACACTGGTGACTTCGGTTGAAGTCCCCCTGCCAGT
>NZ_JAFLWU010000060.1:0-4282 GCF_017316265.1 Pseudomonas sp. Marseille-Q1929 | reverse complement strand
TCCCTCTCCGTCGGGGGGGCCGGGAGAGGTATAAAAGAGACGGGTCCGCCCCCGGGGAGGCGGCGGCGCGGGCAAGGGCCACCCCCAGGCGCGCCCCCCCGGGGGGGGCCCGGGGGGTGTCCCGGGCCCCCCGGGACCGCTTGCAGCTCCCCTACCGCGGCCGGCCCCTGAGCCTGCCCCGCCACGAATTCCGCCTGCTGCAAAGCCTGCTGGACCAGCCCGAACGCGTGTTCAGCCGCGAGCAATTGCTGGACGCGGTCGGCGTGGCGGCGGATGCCGGCTATGAGCGTAATATCGACAGCCATATCAAAAGCCTGCGCAGCAAGTTACGCAGCGTGGCGGCGGAGGCCGAGCCGATCCAGACCCATCGCGGCCTCGGCTACAGCTACAGCCCGAGCAATAGCTGATGCGCCTGGGGCTGCGGATCTTCCTGGTGTACGCGCTGTTTATCGGCCTTACCGGCTATTTCGTGCTGAGCACGGTGATGAAGGAAATCCGCCCCGGCGTGCGCCAGTCCACCGAAGAAACCCTGGTAGACACCGCCAACCTGCTGGCCGAGATCCTGCGCGATGACGTGAAGAACGGCACCCTCGGCCAAAGCCATTGGCCCGAATGGCTCAAGGCCTACGGCAATCGCCAGCCGGGGGCGACCATCTGGGGCCTGCCGAAAAACCAGGTCAACCATCGCATCTACGTGACCGACGCCAAGGGCATCGTGCTGCTCGACTCCACGGGCGAGGCGGTGGGCCAGGACTATTCCAAATGGAACGACGTGTACCTGACCCTGCGTGGCGAGTACGGTGCGCGTTCCACCCGCAGCGCGGAGGACGACGCCACCTCGTCGGTGATGCACGTTGGCGCGCCGATCCGTGATAACGGCCAGATTATCGGCGTGGTCACCGTGGCCAAGCCCAACAGCTCATTGCAGCCCTATGTGGACCGCACCGAGCGGCGCCTGCTGTGGTACGGCGCCGGGCTGGTGGTGCTGGGCCTGTTGCTCGGGGCGCTGTTGTCGTGGTGGCTGACGGTCGCGTTGCGTCGCCTCACGGCGTATGCCGAGGCCGTCAGCGAAGGCCGGCGTGCCGAGTTGCCGCATTACCGTGGCGGCGAGTTGAAGCAGTTGTCCACCGCCGTGGAGCACATGCGCACGCAGTTGGAAGGCAAGGCCTACGTCGAACACTACGTGCACACCCTGACCCACGAATTGAAAAGCCCGCTGGCGGCGATTCGCGGCGCGGCGGAGCTGTTGCAGGGTGATATGAGCCGTGAGCAGCAGCAGCGGTTTGTCGGCAATATCGACAGCGAAAGCGCGCGCTTGCAGCAGTTGATCGAACGCCTGTTGAACCTGGCGCAGGTGGAGCAGCGCCAGGGCCTGGAGGAGCAGGCGAGCATCCCGCTGGCGGCGATGGTCGAGGACATGCTCACGGCGCAATGTGCGCGGATCGAGCGCGCCGGCTTGCAGGTGGAACAGGCGATTGCTGCCGATGTGAAGGTCTACGGCGAGCCGTTCCTGTTGCGCCAGGCCCTGGGCAACCTGCTGGACAACGCCTTGGACTTCACGCCTGCGGGCGGCACCTTGACGTTCAGTGCGCACGCGCAGCACAACGATGTGCACATCAGCGTGTTCAACCAGGCGGCGCCGATTCCCGACTACGCCCTGCCACGCCTGAGCGAGCGTTTCTACTCGCTGCCACGCCCGGCCAGCGGGCGTAAAAGCACGGGCCTGGGCCTGAACTTTGTCGAGGAAGTGATGAAGCTGCACGGCGGCACCTTGCAGATCGGCAACGTACCCGGCGGTGTGCAAGTGGTGCTGCATCTCCACACAGTCTCCACATTGCCCACATAAACCCCCCACACAGTCTGCCCAGACTCTCCCCATCAAAACAGGGAGAGTCCCATGAACCGCAGTCTGCTTTTCAAACTGGGCGCGATTGCGCTGCTGATGCTGGTATTGCTGATTCCATTGCTGATGATCAACGGCATCATCGGCGAGCGCCAATACACTCGTGATGCAGTGCTGGAGGATATTGCCCGCAGCTCCAGCTACAGCCAGCGCCTCACCGGCCCGGTGATGGTGGTGCCTTACCGCAAGACCGTGCGCGAGTGGAAGCTCAATGAAAAGCTCAACAAACGCTACGAAGTCACCCGTGAAGAGCGTGGTCGTCTGTATTTCCTGCCGGACCGTTTTGAACTCGACGGCAAAGTGCAAACCGAACTGCGCGCACGGGGCATCTACCAGGCGCGGCTGTTCCATGCCGACAACCGCATCAGTGGGCGCTTCGAGCTGCCCGCGCAATGGGGCATTACCGAAGACTTCGCCGATTACCGCTTTGATCCGGCGTTTCTGGCGGTGGGTATCAGCGATATTCGCGGCATCGAAAACGCGCTGAAACTGGAGCTGGGCAGCCAGCAACTGGACTTCGAGCCTGGTTCCCAAGTGGACTGGCTGGGGCAGGGCGTGCACGTGGCGTTGCCGCAACAGGACAGCAAAAAGTCTTACGTCGTGGACTTCGCCTTTGACCTGCGCCTGCAAGGCACCGAGCAGTTGCAAGTGGTACCGGTGGGCAAGATCAGCCAGGTATCGCTTGCCTCCAACTGGCCGCACCCGAGCTTTATCGGCAATTTCCTGCCGGCTCAACGGGAGGTGACCGACGCAGGCTTTACTGCCAACTGGCAGACCACGTTCTTTTCCACCAACCTCGAACAGGCGCTGCAAAGTTGCCTGGACGGCCAGGGCTGTAAAGACTTCACTAACCGCAGCTTCGGCGTGAACTTCATCGACCCGGTGGACCAGTACCTCAAGAGCGACCGGGCGATCAAATACGCGCTGCTGTTTATCGGCCTGACCTTTGCCGGTTTCTTCCTGTTCGAAGTGCTGAAGAGCCTGGCGGTGCACCCGGTCCAGTACGCATTGGTGGGCTTTGCGCTGGCGTTTTTCTACCTGCTGTTGCTGTCGTTGTCCGAGCACATCGGCTTTGCCTTGGCCTATCTCATCTCCGCCAGTGCCTGTGTGTTGTTGATCGGCTTCTACGTCTGCCATGTGCTGCGCAGCATCACGCACGGGCTGGGCTTTTCGGTGGGGTTGGCGGCGTTGTATGGCTTGCTCTACGGGCTGTTGAGTGCCGAGGATTACGCGCTGCTGATGGGCTCGCTGTTGCTGTTTGGCTTGTTGGGTACGGTGATGGTGCTGACGCGCAAACTGGACTGGTATGGGGTGGGCAAGCGCAAGGCGGTGGAGCCGTTGCAGTTTGACCTGGAGGCGGTGCAATGATTGGGTTAAGGGAAGATCAGCAGATGAAGGCGCGGATGATCGACTACCTCAACCACGCCGCTGGACTATGTGGGAGCTGGCTTGCCTGCGATAGCGGTGGGCCAGGCAAACAACTGCAAACTGACCCACCGCTATCGCAGGCAAGCCAGCTCCCACACGGGTCAGCGGTGGGTTTCAGAGCGGTGGCTGGGTCTGCTGCATCGAAGGGCGCTGGCTGACCTCGGCGTACCAGGCGGCAAGCCTCGGGTTATCAAGGCGCCATTGCAGGTCCGGATGGCGGAAATCCAGATAACCCAAGGCACACGCCACACTGATCGCAGCAATATCGAAATGGCTGGCCAACTCCGCAATCGCGTCCGCTTCCAACTCGGCGACACTGCGGCGGATCTTGTTGCGCTGCTCGTCCAGCCACTGGTCCCAATGTTTCTCCACCGGGCGCATGGCGGTCTCGTAGCGCACCAGCACGGCGGCATCCATGATGCCGTCGGCCATCGACGCCAGGGTCAGGCGGCGCCAGCGGGCCGAGCCGTCGCGGGGGATCAGTGGGTTGCCGACGTGCTGGTGGTCGAGGTAATCGAGGATCACGCGGCTGTCGTGCAACACCGAACCGTCGGCCAGGCGCAGTGCCGGGATCTTGCCCACGGGGTTGCCTTGCAGCACGTGCTGGTCGGGCTGGATCGGCGTCGGCAGGGTGGCTTGCAAGGCCACGCGGTCTTGCTGGCCGGTTTCGATCAGCAGCACGCGGACTTTGCGCACGAAGGGGGAGGCGGGGTTGTGGAACAGGGTCATGGTGGACATGGGCATTCCTCAAGATGGGCAGCGGCTAGCCTAGAGGCATTGGTGGTGTTTTTGAAGGCCTCATCGCGGGCAAGCCCGCTCCCACATTTTGAACTGTGAACACCTTCCAATGTGGGAGCTGGCTTGCCTGCGATAGCGCCCTCAGCCCCGCCGCTTAAACAACCCCCAAACACCAATCACAGCCGGCACCCCCAAACCCACCCAACTCAACGA